>JANNDF010000020.1:0-12890 GCA_031387445.1 Planctomycetia bacterium | reverse complement strand
CCCCCCCCCCCCTTGTGGGGGTTTGGTGCCCGCACCCGTCGGTCCGGGGGGGGGGGGGGTGGTTTCAACCCTTCTGACCCCCCTCCCGGTTCGGGCTGACGCCCTCACCGACCTCCCCCTCAAGGGGGGAGGTGGGGTGGTTGGTTCGCCCCTCACGACCGCCACTCGCCAACAGGTCCGCTTTCGTCCGCACGAGAATCACATCCCCGCTCGGGGCGACACCGACTTCATCCGTCACCGGCACGCACCACAACACCACGTTCGCCCGTTCGCCCTGCTCGCGGCCGAGTCGCTGTGCCTGGGCTTCGATGGTGTCGGTGGCGGTCTGCCAGCCGGCGGTGTCGAGCAGGTCGGCCGGCACGCCGTTCAGGTCGAGGCGGGCGCTCAGGTAGTCGCGGGTGGTGCCGGGCATGTCGCTCACCAGCGCCAAAGCATTCCCGACCAGGGCGTTGAACAGGCTGCTCTTACCGGCGTTCGGCTCACCGACGAGGGCGATGCGAAGGGTGCGACCACTGACCGTGCGGCCATCGAGTTGACGGTTCAAGTTGGTCAGGTGAGCGAGTGCCGCCGTGAGCCGCAGCAGCGTGTCCCGCTTCGACACGAACTCGATGTCTTCGTCCACGAAGTCGAGTGCCGCTTCCACATCGGCGAGCAGGTTCAACAGGTCCGTGCGAAGGGCGGCGAGCGGGTGCGTGACCCCGCCGGCGAGCTGCTTGAGCGACTGTTGGAGATCGGCGTCGGTGTCCGACTCGATGACCGCCAGCACCGCCTCGGCCTGCGGCAAATCCTTCTTCCCGGCGAGAAACGCGCGGAGCGTGAACTCGCCCGGCTGGGCCGCCCGTGCCCCGGCCGCGAGCAGGTCGGCGATCAGGCGTTCGACGAGCGGCGGGCTGGAAACGGTGTGAATCTCGGCGAGGTCCTGGCCGGTGTACGTGTTCGGCGCGCGGAAGAAGTAGAGGTCGGCGGGCAGCGCGGAGTAGACGCCGGAGAGGTTGACGGAGCCATGCCGCAGTGTTCTTGGTGAACCGGCGGAGTCATCCGCCGGGTGGCTCGCACCCCCGGCATCACTGCCGGGGTTCACCCGAAATACCGCCCCCACCACTTCCGCCGCCCGCGGCCCGCTGACGCGGACGATGGCCCGCACGCCGGGACCGGCGGCGCTGGACAATGCCACGATGGTGTCGTCCGGGTGCGGGGTCATGGACGGCCGCTCAGCGCATGAGGGTGAGGAGCCACGTCAACACCGCGAACAACACGCCACCGAACGCAACACCGAACCCGATCCGCTGCCAGCCGACGCTCGTGATCGGACCCGCCCCGAACCCTGCCACCAGCCCGAGGTAGACGGCGTAGAAGAAGAGCGGCGGGAACACGAGGCTGAACACCGAACACAGCATGAACCGCCGGGCATACTGGTCGCGGTTCAGGTCCCCTGCGTCCGCGCGGGTGGCGAGCGGAGGTGTGTCCGGGGCGGGTGGCTCTGTCGACCGAGCGTCCTCGCCGTCGTCCGCGGGCGCGGCCTCCAGCGCCTGCCGTTCCAACTCCTCGTCGCTCACCCGCGACTGGTTAAACCCGTCGCGGTACAGGGCGGCGATCACCGCCGTGGCCCGCCGCTCGTCCTCGTCCGCCACCTGCACCTTCACCCCGTTCACCGCGTTGGCGAGCAGCCACTCCATCGACACGATCTCGCGGTCGGCCACCTGCGCCTGGATCCCCGCGTCCTCCAGGGCGGCGACCACAATGTCCGCCTTGTACGCAAGGTCGAACGACGCGACCGTTCGCAACCGCCGGCTCATGGGCAGCCCTCTTGGGTGTCGGTGCTGGCATTGTACCGCCCGCGGCGTACCATGCCCCCATGACCGCCGGCACGCCCCCGGATCGCGACGAGTGCATCGAGCAGGCGTACTTCTTCCGCACCCTCCGCGAGCGGGTGCAGTCCGAGAACGCCGCCCAGGACGCGCTCGCCAGCATCGCCGAAGAGGTGCTCACCACCACCCGCCTGCCGATGGCCATTCAGTTCCTGGCCACGGACATGAAGCACACCGGCCAACTGGCCAGCGGGTTCGCCAAGCTGCCGCACTACTTCAGCCCGTTCCAGCGGTTCGTCGTCAAGCAGTCCGACGAGGACAAGCGGAAGTTCCCGTTCCTGATCGCCCTGCAAGTGCTCGAACGCGAGGCGACGTACAAGGCCGGCACGCCGACGATTGCCGGGCTGTTCGTGTACCAGTTCGAAGCCATCACCCGCAACCGCCTGGGGTTCATCGACGGACTGGTGGCGATGAGCGAGGAGCCGTTCTACCCGCCCGACTGGCAGGAGAATGCGAACATCGTGCGGCGGCAGATCGGCATCGTCGAGTTCGCCGAGTTGGTCTACCTGCGCTCCGAGCAGTATGTGAACGACCGCCGGCGCGTGAACCCGGAGTACTCGCCCAGCCTGCCCCCGCTGTTCGCCGAGAAGGAGGGGAAGATCGCCAAGGCCAGCCGCGGCCGCGACCCGCTCTTCCTGTTCGCCGCGTTGCAGCGGCAGTTGGGCTACCCCGAGGTGCCGAAGCCGAACAAGAAAGACGACGCCGGGGTGAAGGTGGAACAGCTCGAGAAGAAGCTGCGGGACATGGACACGCGGATTCGCATCCTGGAAGCCGAGGCCCGCGGCACGTTCGACCCGACGCAGTTCGGCAAGCCGGACCTGTTCCGCGACATCAAGGACGACGACCCGCCGCCGACGGGCGAGCGCGGGGCGTAAGCCCCCTGGTTCTTGCCAACCACCAGCCCGCTCACGCGGGCCGCTCGCCAGGATTATCATGATCGAACTCGACGGGCTGACCAAATCGTTCACCGGGGCCGACGGGCGGCCGAAGACGGCCGTCGAAGGCGTGTCGTTTTCGGTGCAGCCGGGCGAGGTGTTCGGCCTGCTCGGGCCGAACGGCGCCGGCAAGACGACCACCCTGCGGATGCTCTGCACGGTGCTCAAGCCGACCGCCGGGTTCGCCACCGTCGCCGGGTTCGACGTGGTGAAGCAGGCGGCCCAGGTGCGGCGGCACATCGGCTTCCTGAGCGCGAACACCGGCGTGTACGACCGCATGACCGCGTGGGAGATGGTGGAGTATTACGGCCGGCTCGCCGGGATGAGTGGGCCCAAGTTGACCGACCGGTTGGATCACCTGTTCGATGCTTTCCAGATGACCGAGTTCAAGCACGTCGTCGGCGGGCGGCTGAGTACCGGCATGCGGCAGAAGGTGAGCATCGCCCGCTCGCTCGTCCACGACCCGCCCGTGCTGATTTTCGACGAGCCGACCGCCGGACTGGACGTGCTCGTCCAGCGGGCCGTGTTGCAGAACATCGCCCGCCTACGGGCCGAGGGGAAGACGATCCTGTTCAGCACGCACCACTTCACCGAGGTGCAGAAATTGTGCGACCGGGTGGCGATCGTCGCCAAGGGCCGGCTCATGGCACAGGGCACGCTACCGGAGTTGAAAGCCGCCCACGGCAACGACGACCTGGAAGAGATCTTCTTCGGTCTCGTGTCGTGACACGGACGGCGAACGGCGCGACGTGAGTCCGCCGGTGTGTTTCGGAACCGCCCGCGTGAGCGGGCTGGGTGGACCACCGGCCGCCTGACGGCGGCGGTTCCAGGCAATGACCGGCGGACTCACGTCGCACCGTTCGTCCTTCGTGCCCGCCATTTCCACTACAATATTCCCTTCACGTTTGGGGCGGGCCGGATGCCGCCCCGGTCTGCGGCGGAGCGTCCCGACTCGTCGTCGGCGAGCCGAACCGCGGCACTCCCCACCCTCCATGAGCACGCCTTCCGACCCCGCACCCGGCGGGAAACACCACCAGTCGTTCTGGCTGTGGGTGATGTGCCTGACCGGGGTCGATTACTTCTCCACGCTCGGCTACCAGCCGTCCATCGCCGTGCAGAACGCCGGCGTCCTCGCCCCGTTCGCCACCGTCGTGCTGGTGGTCCTCACTCTCGTCGGCGCGCTGCCCATCTACCGCTACGTGGCCGGCAAGTCGTTCACCGGCCAGGGCAGCATCGGCATGCTGGCCGAAGAGGTGTCCGGGTGGGCCGGCAAGGTGCTGGTACTGGTGCTGCTCGGGTTCGCCGCCACCGGGTTCGTGTTGACGATGACGCTTTCCGCGGCCGACGCCTCCGTCCACCTGATCGAGAATCCGCTCTGGCCGTTCAAGGGGGAAGACGGCTCGCACTCGACGTGGCAGCAGATCGTCGTCACCCTCGCCATGCTCGCCCTCCTCGGCGGCATGTTCATGCGCGGGTTCTCGGAAGTCATCGGGGTGGCGGCCGCCATCGTCGCCATTTATCTGGTGCTGAACGTGATCGTCGTCGGGTCCGGGCTGGTGTACGTAGCCCAGCACCCCGAACTGTTCGATGCGTGGTGGGCGAAGGTGCAGGGCGGGCACTGGCACCTGCCCGAGTCGCCGGGATGGGCGGTGGGCGGCGGGGCGATCGGCATGCTCGCCATCAGCATGCTGCTGTTCCCGAAGTTGGCCCTCGGCCTGAGCGGGTTTGAGACGGGCGTGGCGGTGCTGCCGAACGTGAAGGGGAAGCCGGGCGATGACCCGATGCAGCCGGCTGGGCGGATCGCCAACGGGCGGAAGCTGCTGTTCACCGCGGCGGCCATCATGTCGGTGTTCCTGCTCGGCTCGTCGCTGGTGGTGAGCACGCTCATCCCGCCCGAGGACATCACGCCGGTAGGGGCGACCGGCGAACTGCCCACGGACGCGGCCGGCCAGCCGATCCGCGAGATCGAGAAGTGGCCGAAGAAGCCGGCGGCCGGGCGGGCGCTGGCGTACCTGGCGCACGACGACGCCCGGACGGAGCACGTGAAGCGGAAGGCGGAGTGGGAGAAGCGTAAGGACGAGCACGGCGGGGAAGCGGCCGGGCCGGAACCTCAGCCACCGCCGGTCATCTCACCCCTGTTCGGCGAAGTGTTCGGGTCGATTTACGATGTGAGTACCATCGTCATTCTCTGGTTCGCCGGGGCGAGCGCGATGGTCGGCCTGCTCAACCTGGTGCCCCAGTACCTGCCCAAGTACGGCATGGCGCCGGAGTGGGCGCGAGCGACCAAGCCGCTGGTGCTGCTCATCACCGGCATCACCTTCGTGGTGACGGTCCTGTTCGAGGCCAACGTAGACGCCCAGGGCGGGGCGTACGCCACCGGCGTGCTGGCGCTGATCACCAGCGCGTGCGTGGCCGCCGTCATCGACGTGTACCGCACCCGCACCGGCCCGTGGTACAAGCGGGTCTCCTGGCCGTTCGCCGTCATCACCGCCGTGTTCGTCTACACGTTCGTGGTGAACGAGGTGGAGAAGCACTTCAAGGGGCTGCTCATCGCCTCCTTCTTTATCGTCGGCATCCTGGCCACCAGCTTCTGGTCGCGGTTCGCCCGCAGCCGCGAGCTGCGGTTCGCCGGGTTCAAGATGGCCGACCCGTCGTCCATGCTCCTGTGGGACGCCATCCGCCACATGGAGTTGAGCATCCTGGTGCCGCACCGCCCCGGCCGCCGCACGCTCGCCGAGAAGGAGCAGGCCATCCGCCGCGAGCACCGCATCCCCCGCGACCTGATGGTGGTGTTCGTGGAAGTGGATTTGGCCGACGCCAGCGAGTTCGCCCCGCAGCCGGTCATCGAAGTGGCCCAGGAGCAAGGGCGGTACGTGCTGAAGGTGACGCAGGCCGCGAGCATCTCGCACACGCTGGCCGCACTCGCGCTGGAGATGGCGAAGGTCGGCCGCCCCCCGGAAATTCACTTCGGATGGACGGACGAGTCGCCGGTGAGTGGCACGCTCGGGTTCTTGCTGTTCGGCGAAGGGAACGTGCCGTGGATGGTGCGGTCGCTGCTGCGGAAGGCCGAACCGAATGCGGACCGCCGACCTCTCATCATCATCGCCGGGGCGTAGCGAATTGGGCGAGCCGGGAGCGTGAGCGAACGGAGGTGATCCGCTCCGGTCGCTCACGCTCCCGGCTCGTCTTCGTTTACCCCACCGCCGCCCTCTCGGGCGCTCGGGTGTCCGGTTCGGCGAGCGTGTTCCACGTCTCGTCGATGCGGGCGGTGGCTTCGGCCACCGGCAGCGCCCGCAGGCGGTCGCCCGTCCGCTCGATCACCCCGGCCCGCTCCAGCTTCGACACCGCGTCGTGGATGTCGAAGTCCACCTGCACCCCCAACCGGTTCGACAAATCCTGCTCGATGCGATGGTCCAGTTCCTCCGCCGTCCACCCCCCTTCCCCGCCGTACCGCCACAGAAAGAAGTACGCCAACAGCACCTCGCGGATGACTTGCTCCTCGGCCGAGTCGAGCAGCCGGTAGAGCACCCCGCCGTTGTTGTCCAGGTTCTGGTAGTACAGGCTTTTCGACAGTTGCAGTTGGTACGTCTGGCGGGTGGTGGCGAAACTGGCGTAGGTCTTATAGGCGTACCCGCCGACGAGGGCGAGCGGGGCGTACACCGCCAGCAGTGCCACCAACCCTTGCTCGCCGTACAGTTCGCCGAGGATGGCCCCGGTGGTGAGCATGGTGGCCACCTTGAGCAGTGGAGCGAGCAAGGAGGCCAGTTTGAATAGCACGAACCCGAGCGTGCCCAACCCGGTACCGCCGAGCCGCAGTTTGTCGAACAGGCCGAACCGGATGCGGGTGGCCGGCAGCAGCATCTCCACATCCTTCCTCGGGATGTCCTTGAACAGCTTGAGGAACACGTTCTTCGTGTCGGCCCCCTTCCCCAGCGCCTTGTGGTCTCGCTGTTTCAGCATCACCACCACCCGCGAGAACACCGGCACTTCCACCTCCTGCTTGCGGTACAGGCGGTACCACTTGCGGACGATGCGGGTGCCGGTCGTCAGCCCCCGCACATACACGTCCAACTTGTCGAACGCCTCCCATTCCACCCGCATGTCCACCCCCCACTGGCTGGCCCCCCGCGCGATCTCCTCCAACTCCTCCCGGCTCAGCCGGCGGTAGTTGGCCTGCGCCAGCAGGCGGGCGAACTGGTCGAAAAGGTCGTCCAGTTTCTTCCCGGCATCGGGCGGTTCCGGGGCGAGGGAGAGCAGGTCGCAGTCCGGGTCGAACGGGTCGTAGTCCGCTTTCAGCCGCTTCAGCCGCCGCAGGTAGTCGTGGTGGACGTGCTCACCCACCGACTCGGCGAACCGGCGGAAGGCGGTCTGGTCGGCCTCCGCGAGCGGGCGGTCGAACGCCGGGCCGGTCTCGTGGCACAGGACGTCCACCAGGTCTGCCACCCGGACGGGGATGAACGCTTCGTGGTCGGGGCGGACGGACATGGGCGGTCTCGGCGGGTGCGGTCACAGTGTACATGTCGCATTTCGAACGGGCGGGGGAAATCTTCGCCGCAATCGGGTACACTGGCTTCAGCATTCCGGGGGTGTTCGTCATGCTCCGCTCGCTCGTCGTTCTGGTGCTCGTGGCCGTGCCGCTCGCCGCCGCCCCGGTGCCGAAAGTGGCCAAGCCGAAGGCCGCGAGTTTGGACGGGAAATGGGAGATCGTGGAATTGTGGTCCGGGCTGTCGGACGTGGCCAAGCTGAACCCGTGGGTGTGGGAGATTCAGGGAGAGACGGTGACCATCTACGTGAATCACACCGACAAGCTGACGCTGCACGACCCGCGGACGGTGACCACACTGGTGCAGCCACAGAACGGCGGGTCGGAGGACATCGACTACGTCCGCGACGACGGCACCCCGCAACTGTTCCCTGGGACGGTCGTGGTGAGCGACACTGAGTTGATCATCTGCTTCGACAGCCCCGGCAAAGCCCGACCGACTGAGCGGAAGCCGTTCCAGTCGGGCTGGTACTACCGCTTCTAGCGGATCGGCGACATATGACCTCCCGCCCCCGGAGTACGCCGTGCGTTTCGCTCTGCTCGCCGTCGGCCTGCTCACCACCGTCGCCGTCGCCGCCCCAGTGCCGAAGGCGAAGGTGAAGGAGTTCAGCCTGGATGGCAAGTGGGAGACGGTCGAGCGAGTGAACCTAGGTCGAGAGGTCAAGCAGTCGTGCGTGTGGGAAATCGGCGGTGAGAAGCTGACGTGGTTCGAGAAAGCACCGGGCGGCGGGTTACGCGAGACCTTCAGCGGCGCGACCACCAGTTTCGTCCGCCCGGACGCGACCAAGACGGACGAGTGCGATTACCGCTACTCATCCGGCCCGACCGAACTGGTTTACCGCGGGCGGGTGAAGTGGGACGGTGACGAGTGGGTGTTCTGCTTCGGCGAGGCCGGGGGTGAACGCCCGACAGAAGTGAAGTCGGGGAAAGACGTGTACTACCTCCGCTTCAAGCGGGTGAGCGACAAGTGACCGGGCACCCCACAGGAGCCGAGTATGTTCCGCTTCGCCCTGGCGGTTGGGTTCGTGTCCGCGACCGTCGCCGTCGCCGCCCCGGTTCCGAAGGCGGTGAAGGCGAAAGCTCCGGCCTTCGACGGCATGTGGGAACTGGTTCAGCAGAACAACAACGACCGCGAGGTGCCCAAGATTAACCCGTGGCGGTGGGAGATCGCGGGGGACGAACTGTACCGCCACTGGGGGAACGGGGACGGCACCTTCCGCCGGGAGCAGCAGAACTGCTGGCTGGTGAAGCCGAAGGACGGCGGGCCGGACGACCTGGACTACGTGACCGGGTACGACCGGCAGAGCAGTACCTACAAGTCGCGGGCGGTCGTCGACGGCGACGAGATGACGATCTGCTGGACGGACGGCAACCGCCGCCGACCGGCCGACCTGAAGCCCGGACCCGGCGTGAACTACTACCGTTTCAAGCGCGTGGCCGACAAGTGATCCCACGGGAGGGGCGCCATGTTCCGCGTTACTGTCGCCATCACCATCGCGCTGCTCGCCGGCGGGCCGTCCGTGGCCGCCCCGGTGCCCCGGTCGCTCAAACAGCCACCCACCCTGGACGGGCGGTGGGAGGCGGTGACGATGACCCAGGGCGGCACCGACGTGTCGCGGTCGAACCCGACGGTGTGGGACATCCGCGGGGACACCGTCACCCGATACTACCGCGAGTCGGACGGCAGTCTGCGTGCCGACTCGGCCACGGCCACCATCACCTGGCCGGACTCGGCCCGCCGCGACGAAATCGACTACACGGTGAACAACGGGGCGACGAAGGCGCTCTTCCGGGCGAGGTTGAAACTGACCGCCGACGAGGTGGTCGTGCGGTTCGCCGACCTGGACGCCCCCCGCCCGGCCGACTTGACCGACGGCAAGGACGGGTGGTACTACGTCTACCGGCGGGTGCGGGACAAATGACCGCACCGCAAGCGAAAGGGTTGAACATGCTGCGCACGTGTGTCGTCGCCCTGCTGGCAACCGCCGCCGTTGGCGTTGCCGCCCCGGTGCCGAAGGCGCTGAAGAAGCCGGTCACCCTCAACGGCCGGTGGGAGGCCGTCGCCCTGCGGGCGAGCGGGAACGCCTTCGACCGCGGGTCGCCGTGGGTGTGGGACTTCGACGGCGACGCCGTCACCCGCTACGCCAAGCAGCCCGACGGCAGCCTCCAACCTGACGGCCCCGCCACCCTCGCCCGCCCGGACGCCAAGCAACCGAACGAGGTGGACTACCTGCTGCCGTCCGGCAAGGAGTCGATCCTGTTCCGGGCACGCATCGAGGTCACCGGCGACGAGTTGGTCATCAACTTCGCCCAGGTGAATGACCCCCGCCCGCCGGACATGACCGAACTGAAGAACGGCTACCACTACCGCTTCAAGCGGGTGGAGGCGAAATGACCCGTGGCTTCGCCGTTCTCGCACTGCTGCTGGCCGGTGGGGTCGTCGCGGCCCCGGTACCGAAGGCACTGAAGGCGAAAACCCCGACGGTGGACGGGAAGTGGCTGCTGGTTGGTCAGAACTGGGACGGAAAGGAGTATCCGACCTTCAACAAGTGGATGTGGGAGATCGAGGGCGAGCGACTCACCTACCACCGCCCGGACCGGGACGGGGTGTACCGACCATCGGGGGCAGAACCCGCCGCCACCATCACACCGTCTTCCGCCGGCAAAGCGGGTGATTACGACCGCGGAATGCCCAACGGCAAAATCAATCCGATGCTGATCGTCATCGAACGGGACGAGATGACCGTCTGCCACGCGTCTGAAGCGGCTCAGACCCCCGTCCGGCCGGTCGAACCGAAACCCGCTGCACAGGTGAACGTCCTACGCTTCAAACGGGTCGAAGAGAAGTGAGCGGTCACCGCCCGCTCGTCTGCCGGACCTTGGCCGGCGTGTCGAGCTTCGACAGGTGGGTCGTCAGCAGCGGGTTCGCGTCTCCCACCGCGGCATCCAACTTCGGCAACAGCAGCCCCGGCGTGGCGGTCGTGCGGAGCGCCTGCAAGTGGGCCAGCAGCACCTGTCGGGCCTTCGGGTCGCCGTGCAGCATGAAGTGTACCCAGGCCCACGCCTCCTGGTACTCCGGCCGGCCCATCTGATCGACCGCCTTCAGTTTCTCCAGCCGAGCGAGGTCGGCCCGGAACCGCCCGCCGCCCTCAGTCGACCGCAGCGCTTCCAAGTGGGCGACGTTCACCCCTCCGTTCGCCGGCGGTTGCTCGAAGTACCCGGCCAGCCCCTCGTCCAGCCAGAGCGGGACCGTCTTCAGCGTGCCGTGGAGCAGGGCGTGCGTCAGTTCGTGCCGCAGGTCGATCCGCAGTCGGTCGCTCGCCCATGTGTACACGTGCAGTTCGGGCGGGCTGCCCAGCCCGCGGCCGGGTTCGGCAAAGAAGTACGCACTCCGCAACGGCAACTTCGGGTCTTTCGCCCGCAGGAAGGCGTGGTACTTCTCCTCGCGGTCGAACAGGAACACCTGGATGAGTGCGTCGGATGCCGGCACGCCCAGGGTGTTCTCGATCTGATCGGGCAGTTCTTCCAGTTCTCGCAGCAGCGTCGAATTGGCGTCGAACTCGAAATCGGTTTGGAACACGTACCGACCGACGCGGGCGGTGTGCGCCGACGGCCGCTTGTCGGGCGGGGCAGCGACGTGCTCGCGGGGGTTCACCGACACCCCGGCTGGCGGGGCGGGCTGCTTCCAGCCGACCGAGCCACACCCGACGACGCCGGACGTGACCAGCCAGCCGGCGGCGGAGAACCGGAGGATGCGGGGGTGTCGAACCGACATCAGTTCCGGTTCCGCGGGGGCGTCGGGACCGCGAACATACTCGCACGCCCGATGCCGGGGTAGCGGAGTTCGCCCCAATGTTTTCGGCACGCCCGGCCGGTCCACTTCATCCGAACGGCCGTCAGGCCAGCGGTCTACCGCGGTGTAAGTTTTTCAACACCTTGCGTTCGGTCGCGGCTTCGATCAGCCGCCACCACACTTTCCAGTCGTCCCTGACGGCCGGCCACGCCTTCAGGTACGCAAGTAACAGGCGCAGCCGCACAGTTCGGGAGACGTGGGCGATCTGCACGAACCCGGCGTTCAGGCGGGTGAGGTCGCGGCGGCGGGTGGCGACCGGAACGTCGGTGTGAACGGCCAGTCCGACCAGGTCGATGAACACCCCTCGCCGGTCAGGGCCAGAAAGTAAAATGTTCGCGGGCTTCAGGTCGCGGTGGGAAACGCCCCGGTCGTGCAGGGTGCGGATGAGTCGGCCGAGGGTTTCGCAGTGGGTGCGCAGATCGGCGAAGCTCGCGGACGCGACGAAGGCGGGTAACTCGATCGCGTCGGTCACCACCTCGAACGCGACGTACCCCTCGCGGGGCACACCGTGGCGATACCGATGGGCAACGAACAGCGGGCGGGCGGTGGGCAGGTGGCGGTCCAACAGGCCGTGACCGAACACCCACGACCGCAATGCCTCGGAGCGACGGAACAGGTTCTTCAGTGCGTCGGTGCGGCGTTTCAGGCGGAAGCGTTTGAACAGAATGCCGTTCGCAACCACCACCGTCGAACTCGGCGAGTCCTTCAACACCACCACGCCGGGTTGAGCAAACACCGCGTCCGGGTCGGTCAGCCACGCCTTCACCAGTTCGTCGGGCAGTTCCCGCACCGCGTGACCACGCACCCCCCGTCTCTTCACCTTGCGAAACTGGCGGTTGCTACCCAGGTATCGGTCGTCGCGGGTCGCCCAGAAGCGGCGGTTCGACGCGGCGGTGAGGGTCTCGAGACTCCGTCCGAAACCGGGAGGCAGACGAGCCGGGAGCGTGAGCGACCGGAGTTCTGATCCCTCCGGTCGCTCACGCTCCCGGCTCGTCAGATACTCGCTCCAAAACCGCGCCCGGTCGGCCCGGCTCGCCCGCAGTTGGAACCAGCGGTTGAACAGGACCAGATTCGCCTTCGCCTCGTCCCACGTCAGCGAGCGGCCGAACCGCACGGCATGCACATCCAGTAGCACGAACCGCGGGCCGTCGGGCGTCACTTGCACGAGCAGGTTGCCGGGGTGCGGGTCGGGGTGGGCGACCCCCGCCGCGTGCATCCGTGCGAACAGTCGGCCGAGCTGAACCGCGACCGCTCGCCGCTCTGCCGACGACAGGCTGTCACTCAGGTACTCGTCGAGCGGCACGCCCCCGGCCACCTCGCGGGTGACAATCGCACTCTCGCCCGGCCAGAGCGAATCGGCCTCCGCCCACGCCAACGGTTCGGCACACGGGATTCCCAGTTCTCGTAACCGCACCGCGTTCTCGAATTCCAGACGGGCCTTCGGCGGGCGGAGGACTTCCCGCGCCCACGCCCGCGGGGTGTTCGCCCGGCTGCGTTTCACGAACACCGCCCCGCCGGGGAGGTCGATGCGGAAGATCGTCCGCTGGTGATTCTGCTTGACCACCACCGCCGCGGGGTGTGAAAACAACGATGGAAGCAGTGGAAGCAACTCGGTCGCCGTGGGCAGCGGGTGCCACACCAGCCCACCGACGCGAACAGCAGTCGGGTCGGGGCGGGCACCGAGGGAGGCC
>JANNDF010000222.1:0-7396 GCA_031387445.1 Planctomycetia bacterium | reverse complement strand
CCAGCAGTCCACTTTGATACACTCTCCCCATGTCCGCTCGCCCAACCTCCGTCCGCTGGGTCGTGCTCGCGTCCACCGTACTCGTGGCGGTGTTCATGTACGTCGATCGCGCCTGCCTCGGGCAGGTGTCGGCCGACGTTCAGGCTGAGTTGCACCTCGAACCCTGGCAGATGGACGTGGCGAACGGGGCGTTCTTCTTCAGCTACGCCCTCGCCCAGGTGGTGTCGGCGGCCGTGGCCGTGCGGTTCGGCCTGCGGCACACGTTCACGGTGTGCCTGTTCCTCTGGTCGGCGTTCACCGTGCTCACCGGCATGGCCGGCGGGTTCGCGGTGCTCGTGACGGCGCGGCTGCTCGTCGGAGTGAGCGAGGCCGGGGCGTACCCCATCGCCGCGTCGCTCGTGCGCAACTGGTTTCCGCTGCACCGTCGGGGCATTGCCAGCGCGGTGATCGCGCTCGGTGGGCGGGCCGGCGGGTGGCTCAGCCTGCTGCTCACGCCGATCCTCGTGGTGGCGTTCGCCGTGTGCCCGAAAGAGGTTCACGGGGCCATCGCCGGCGGGATGATCTCCGGCACCACCTTCGACCCGGCGACGACCGGCTGGCGGCAGACGCTCACCCTGTTCGGCGTCCTCGGCATGTCCTACGCCGGCGTGTACTGGTTGCTCGCCCGTGACCGCGCCTCCGCCCACCCGTGGGCGAACGCCGCCGAAGTCGCCCTGGTGCCGCCGACCCCGGCGAAGACCGCCGAGCGGTTCCCGCTGTGGGAGATCATCTGCAGCGGCAACCTGTGGTTGAGCAGCCTGACGCAGTGCTGCATCAACGTCGGCTGGGCATTCGTCATCACCAAGCTGGGCGATTACCTGGAAAAGGGGCACGGGCTGACCGGGGCCGAGAAGGGGTTCTGGACTTCGATGCCGCTCGGCGTCGGGCTTGGTGGCCTGTTGGCCGGCGGGTTCCTCACCGACGCGCTGGCGAGGCGGATCGGCCTGCGGTGGGGGCGGGCGTTGCCCATCGGGTTGAGCCTGTTCGTCTGCTCTCTGGCGTGTGCGGTGGCGGCGCTGACCACCGACTACAAGCTGGTCGTGGCCATGCTGTGCGTGATGGCGGTGTTCGTCGATCTGGGCATCCCGGCGGTGTGGGCGTTCGCGCAAGACGTCGGCGGTCGGCACACCGGGGCGGCGCTCGGCTGGGCGAACATGTGGGGCAACCTGGGGGCCGCCGCCAGCCCGGTGCTGCTCGGCTGGGTGCAACGCTCCTTCGCGGTGCCGGGCGTCAGCACCTCCGGTTGGCCGGCCGCGTTCGCCGTATGCGCCACCACCTTTTCACTCGCCGCCGTCGCCGCCCTGTTCATGAACGCGAGCAAGCCCCTGGTGCGGCCGCCGGTCACGCCACCGGCTTGAGCAGGCGGGTGGCGTACCGGCCGAGGCGGGCGATGAGCAGGCCGTTCAGCAGCCCGCTCGTCCCCTTCGCCCCGGCCTTCGACAGCACCGACGTGAGCGGCGCCACGAACGGCGACAGCCCGCCGAGCGCCGCCGCGATTGGCCCGATGTGCCCGGCCGACGTGAGCAGGGTGTTCAACTGCTGCTCGGTCAACTTCTCCCACTCGTTGATCTGCCCGGACAGATATGAGTTGAAGAACACCCGCCCGAGCAGCACCGCCGTGCCCGTGTTGCCCGTCCGAAGGTTGTACACCTCGCAAAGATCCGTCAGCAGGGCGAACCCGAAGTAGAGCATGGCGGCCGAATCCACCAGCCCGTTCGGGGCCAGCGCCGTGGCCACCCCGCTCCGCCGCGCCCAGTAGCCGATGCGCTCGTCGGCCGCTTTGTCGAGTACGCCCTGGAAACCGAGGCGGAACCGGTCGAACCAGTCGGCCGTGCCGGCGAACCGCGCCGGGTCGAGCAGTTCCGCCCGCACCTTCTCCAACTGCGCGATGCGATCCGGCCCGACGCCGATGGCGGCCAACTTCTTCGCCTGCTTGGGCGTGCCGATCGGGAACTCGCGGAGGTACGCTTCGAGCCGGGTGCGGGCCTCGGTCGCCTTCGCGTGGGCCAGCCACCGCAGGCGGGTTCGCTGGTTCAACTCTTCCAGCCCGGCCAACCGCAGTTGCCGGTTCCGCCGCAGTTTCACGTACACCAGCACGAACCGTCCGGCCGCGTACAGCACCGCCCCGCCGCACACCGCCAGCCCGAAATACCCGAGCCACTGCACCCACGCCGGTTGTGTGGCCAGGTTGGCCAGGATCTGGATCGACTGCGAGTACACGAACAGGCCGAGCGAGCCGGCCGCACCGAGCAGGAAGGCGGCGGCCAGCGGGTGTGCGAACCAGCCGAACCAGCCGACGGACGGGTCGGACGCGGTCAACTCTTCGGCTTCGGCCAGGTCGCGGAGGGCTTGCTCCTCCTCCACCTTCCGCAAGCGTTCGCGGTCGGCGTCGGTGAGCGGGGTGACGTGTGCGGGGTTCTGATCGGGCCTGCCGAGGTCAGTCTCGCCGGGGCGGATGACCGGCTCGTCGGCGGCGGGCGGAGTTGGCGGAACGACGGGTGGGGGGGCCGGGCGGTTCACCGCACCGGGCAGGCCGATGCGGTCGTCGTCGAGGGTGTCGGGGGTCATGTGCGGGGTCCGAGGCGGGCCGGCGGGTCCAGGTGGTTCGTCCGCCACCCGCCGAAATTGTACCCGCCCCTGTGCTCTGCTCGCTCCGCGAGCGGAATCGGAACCCGCTCGCGAAGCGAGCAGAGCACGGTTACGGGTGTTCGGACGCCGCCTCCGCCGTGGACACCTCGTCCAGCCCGTTCAGCAGGTGCGTCCCGCGGGCGGTGCGGAGGTAGGTGAACTCCGTGCCGTAGCACGACTTGCCAGCGGCGTGCAGGTACACGCCCATCCGCCCCCACTTGCCCTCCACCAGCACAGTCCCGTCGGGCAGGCTGGCCCGCACGACGGCGGTGTGCGCGACCACCCCATCGGGGGTGCGGTACACGCACACGTCGCCGACCGCCGGGTCCGCCACCCGCGCGTACCCGTTGTCCGACAGGATGGTGTCCACCTGCCGGCCGGAGATGTGGAACCGCCCGCCGGTGAACACCCACCCGTGGCAGTTACTCTGGTCGCTCGGCGTGCCGCGGTGGATCATCTGGCCCGCGTGCTGGGTGATGCTTGTGGTGCGGCGGGAGATGTCGATCAGTTCGCCCACCGACAGGGGATCGTGCGCGGCGGCCAGATCGATCGACGTGCCACGGTCGGTGTGCCCCTGGGCGACCGTTCTGGTCGACGGGGACACATCCACTGGCCCCAAGGTGCGATCCAACTCGGCCTCGTTGGCGGCGTCGAACTGCCACGCCTCGTACCCCCACACGCCGAACGCGGCGAGCAGGGCGGCGACCCCAATCACCCGCGGGCGGCCGAGCGGGCGGACGCACCGGCCGACGAACCGCCGCACCGCCGGCGTGCACGCCAGCATGGCGACCGCGGCGAGGGCCGCCCCGCCGCCGGCCACCCACCCGAGGAAGTCGGCCGCCAGGAGGACAGTCAACCCGCTCATCACCGCCACGGCCACGGCCGCGACCGCCGTCCGACCGACCCACGTCCGAGGGGCGAACAGCAGCAGCCCGACGCCGGCGACCACGCCGCCGGCGGTCACGGACGACACCAATGCGAAGCGGTGGAACAGGTCGGTGTCGTTCACAGTCAATCTCCTCGGAGGTCGGCGCGGCCACTCAAGCACTGGGTAGATAGATACCTCACGGGTGGTGAGCGATTACTGAGTTCGGTGTGAGAAACGGCTCATGCGAGATGAGAGCGGAGGTCGGCTTCGGTCGGGTGCGGGGTTCGACGGTGGGGGATAAGATGACGGCATGGAAACAACCACCGACGCCGACCTCGGGGCGAAAATTCAGCTCCTGCTCGACCTGCTGGGCCAGTTGCCCGGTGCCGCCGTCGCACTCAGCGGCGGCGTCGATAGCGCCGTGGTGGCGAAAGCGGCCGCGGTGGCGCTGGGGGCGAAGGCGGTGGCGGTGACGGCCGACTCGCCGAGCGTGCCGCGGGCCGAACTGGCACAGGCGAAGCAACTGACCGCCGCCATCGGCATCCGCCACGTGGTGGTGGGCACCAACGAGTTCGACGACCCGAACTACCTCCGCAACGGCGGCGACCGCTGCTACTTCTGCAAGTCCGAACTCTACTCCCGCATCGTGAAACTGCTGCCCGAGTTGGGCGTCGGGGTGGTGTGCAGCGGGGCCAACCTGGACGACCGCGGCGACTACCGCCCCGGCCTGACGGCCGCCGCCGAGCGGGGCGTGCGGCACCCGCTGCAAGAGGCGGGGTTCACCAAGGCGGACGTGCGGGCGGCCGCGAAGCTGTGGGGGCTGGCGGTGTGGGACAAGCCGGCGTCGCCGTGCCTGTCGTCGCGGTTGGCGCCGGGGCTGGCCGTCACGCCCGAGCGCACCGGACGGGTGGAGGCGGCCGAGGCGTACCTGAAGTCGCTCGGCCTGCGGGACTGCCGGGTGCGGTATCACGAGGGCGATCTGGCCCGCGTGGAACTGCCGGCCGACGAGATCGGGCGATTCCTGTCGGCCGAGGCGCGTGAGCCGCTGACGGCGAAGCTGAAGGCGCTCGGCTTCAAATTCGTGACCCTCGACCTGGACGGCTTCCGCAGCGGCAGTTTGAATGCGCTGGTGTCGCTGGAAGTGCGGCGGAAGTACTCGCCGTGAGCCGCTCCCACCCGTCTCGTCATTTTTTTTGACCAGATTCACCCCGTTTTCTCGCTATCGGTGGTAGGCGGTCGGATACACTCGTATCACCGCCATTCCGTTCGGTCGTCCGCCGGGGGGAGCATGGGCATGCCCGACGCGAACTCCCAGGACCGCACCCACACCGCGCCGGCGGCGGGCACCCGCACGATGGGCGTCGGGCTGGTGCCCGCCGACACGGCCACTTACTCACCCGATTCACCGGCCGCGCTGCCCACACCGCTGCCCGACCGCACCACCCCGTTCGGCCCGCCGGGGTTCGACCTGCTCGGCAAGATCTCCGAGGGCGGGATGGGGGTGGTGCTCAAGGCCCGCGACCTGGCCGTCGGGCGGGTGGTGGCGCTGAAGGTGCTCAAGCTGAACGCGTTCGACGAGCGGGCCGCCCGCGTGCGGTTCACCCGCGAGGTGCGGGCGATGGCCCGCATCGAGCACCCGAACCTGGTGCCGGTGTACCAGTCGGGCGAGTACAACGGGGTGCCGTACTTCACCATGAAGTACATGCCCGGCGGGACACTCGGCGTGGTGCGGGCGGGCGGCCCCCTCTCGCCACAGCGGGCGGCCGAACTGCTCCGGGCCATCGCCGACGGGGTGGCCGCCATGCACGCCTGCCACATCCTGCACCGCGACCTGAAACCGAGCAACGTGCTGCTCGACGAACACGGCACCCCGCACGTGGCCGACTTCGGGCTGGTCAAGTGGACGGACGAGGACGACCACACCCAGACCGGCGCGCGGAACGGCACCCCGCAGTACATGAGCCCGGAGCAGGTGGCCGGCCGTAGCCGCAAGCTGACCGCCGCGTGCGACGTGTGGGCTCTGGGGGTGATCGGGTACGAGTTGGTGTGCGGGAAGCGGCCGTTCGAGCAGGAAGACCGCGAAGACCTGTACCGGGCCATCACCCACGACCGCCCGGCCGACCCGTGCGAGGTGGTGCCCGACGTGCCCGCCCCGCTCGCCGCCGTCCTGCTCGCCTGCCTGGCGAAAGACCCGCTCGCCCGGTACCCGTCGGCGCGGGAACTGGTCGCCGACCTGGACCGCTTCCTGGCCGGTGAGTCAGTGAACGCCACCTCGCCGGAGACGGTGTCACTCCCCCCTCCCCCGCGGCGGCGGACCTTCCTGAAGGTGACGGCTGGGGTACTCGGACTGGGCGCGGCCGGCGGGCTGGGCGCGTATCTGTTCACCCGCAAGACCCCACCGCCGCCGCCACTGACGTTCGCCGAACAGGTGCTGGCCGACCTGCTACGCGGCGAGAAGGTCGACCTGTTGAACGCGGAAGGCCTGCCGAGGTGGCACGCCGTCTACCCAGAAGCGGGTCTCGTTCTGACGGCCGACGAGGCGGGCGGAGTCCGCGTGACGCGGAACAAGAACCAGGGGCGGCCGTTCCCGGTGACGTACCTCGACCTGTTCCCCGAGCCACTGCCCCCCGGCTACCGCCTGGAAATGGAGTGGGAACTGACGAGCAAGTTGGAACCCAACACCTGCGTGAGCGTGTGCGTGGGGCGGCGGAGTTGGGCGACTGCGAACGGCGACTGGCAGACGGGCGTGGCCGTCACCTGCACCCCCGCCCGGCCGGGCAAACCGCCTCGTCCGGAATTGTTCAAACTGGAAGTGCTGGCCGATCCGCCGCCCGTCCTGCGGCGGGGGGACACGGTTACGTCCCCGCAGGAGGCGTTCACCCGCCCCCCCCCACCCACCGCCGGACTCGTGACGCTGGCGGTGGAGGTGACGGCCAATGGGTTCGCCATCGCCGCCCCGCCCGGTTTGGGCGGAGTGATAACCGGCAAGGCACCCGCCCCATTGAAGGTGGCCGACGCCCGCCAAATGTTGGCCAAACTGGTCGGCGTCAACCCGATCATCGGCCGCCCGCCGGACACCGCATCCGACTTACCGGATGTGAACGCCACCCCCGACCCGTTTGCCGGCGGGTTGGGGGTATACCTGCGGGCGGCCGATGTGGTCGTCCGCTCCGCCCGGCTGATCCCCTTTCCCCCTGCCCCGTGAGGTGCCCCGTGTCCGACGCCCCGAACCCGCTCAAGCAGTTCCTCGCCCTTCTGAAGGACGCCAAGGTGCCGGTGGACGCGAAGGACCTGGAACCGTTCGACACGGTGGACACGCCCACCCCGAACCCGGTGTCCTACTTCCTCAGCGGCTTCCCCTGCCCGGAGATCGCCGGCATCGGCGCCTACCCGTTCGCCCCCGGCACCGCCGTGGACTTCTACTACTACCCCGGCGACTACGTCACCACACACACGGTCTCGGTGATCGACTCGACCACCGCCACGCCCACCCTGCGGTGGACGGACGGGGGGGTGGTGCCGGCCACCAGCCCGTGGCCGTTCAAGGTGACCATCCCCGCCCAGGTGACCATCGGCGGGGTGCTCCAGGACGTGTTCCAGGCGGGCAAGACGTACATGATCGGCGTCTACCCCACCGCCGGCGGGTTCCCGATCGGCTGCCCGCGGTGGATGTGGGTGCCGATGTCGATGAGCCTGCCGACCATGCTCCTGGCCACCGCATTCCAGGCGAGCGGGTCGTTCATCCGGACGTACACCCGGCCGCCCGCAGTCAGGAAGTGACCCCCGTCACTCCCAGTGGTCTTCTCGCCGAACGCCTGCCGGAGTCACGGAGTGATCGGAGGCCCGACCGTGAGGGAGGGC
>JANNDF010000218.1:0-1749 GCA_031387445.1 Planctomycetia bacterium | reverse complement strand
CGGTTGGCTCGCGGGTCGGGCAACTCGGCGAAGTAGCGGGTGAACGACAGTTCCTGGTCCGGCATGGCGGGCCTCCGTGGCTCCCGCCGATTTACGCACAAAACCCTACAACGTCAGCAGTTCGAGACGCGTTGACCCTGGCTGTGGGGGTGAGGCGGCCAGCCGGCGAACGGCGTGACGTGAGTCCGCCGGTGCGACACCCAGCACCGGCGGACTCACGTCGCGCCGTTCGCCATTCGTACAACACCTTTCCCTACTCACGGAATCACCCGCCATGTCGCACCGCCAGCTTTACATCAACGGCGCCTGGACCGACAGCACCACCGGCAAACGGATCCCGGTCATCAACCCGGCGACGGAAGCGTCGTTCGCCGAAGTCAGCCAGGGCGGGCGGGAGGACGCCAAGCGGGCCATCGCCGCCGCCGCCGCCGCCATGCCCGCGTGGATGAAACTGACCGCCTACGACCGCGCCAAGATCCTCAAGAAGACGGCCGACCTGATCCGCGAGCGGGCCGACCAGTTCGCCAAAGACATGACGATGGAGCAGGGCAAGCCGGTCATCGAATCCCGCGGGGAGGTGATGCAGGCGGCCGACACGTTCGAGTGGTTCGCCGAAGAGGGTAAGCGGGTGTACGGGAGCATCATCCCGAACAGCCTGCCGGGCAAGCGACACCTGACCATCAAGCACCCGGTGGGGGTGGTGGCGGCCATCGGGCCGTGGAACTTCCCGATGACGCTGCTCTGCCGCAAGATCGCGCCGGCGCTCGCGGCCGGGTGTACGGTGGTGGCCAAGCCGGCCAGCCAAACGCCGCTGTCGTGCCTGAACGTGATCCAGTGCCTGCACGACGCCGGGCTGCCGGCCGGGTGTGTGAACGCGGTCATCGGCCCGGCGAGTGAGATCGGCGACGAGTTCATGACCAACCCGCTGGTGAAGAAGGTGAGCTTCACCGGCAGCACGGCCGTGGGCAAGCACCTGATGCGGCAGGCGGCCGACAGTGTCAAGCGGTTGTCACTCGAACTGGGTGGGCACGCCCCGTTCATCGTCTTCCCCGACGCCGATCCGGAGGTGGTGGCGAAGGCGGCCGTCATCGGCAAGTTCCGCAACAACGGCCAGGTGTGCATCTCACCCAGCCGCTTCTTCGTCCACAAGGACATCGAGAAGAAGTTCACCGAGGTGGCGGTGGCTGAAGCGCTGTCGCTCAAGCTGGGCAACGGGCTGGACGCCGGCACGCAGATCGGGCCGATGTTCGAGAAGAAGGCGATGGAGAACACCGTCGGGCTGATCGACGACGCGAAGGGCA
Source organism: Planctomycetia bacterium (assembly GCA_031387445.1). Taxonomy (GTDB): domain Bacteria; phylum Planctomycetota; class Planctomycetia; order Gemmatales; family Gemmataceae; genus JALHQU01. Next base: position 448 of record JANNDF010000218.1, on the reverse strand, counting down.
AAGGGGCGGCGGTGCTGACCGGCGGCAAGCGGAGCACGAAGTTCGAGAAGGGCTACTTCTTCGAGCCGACCATCCTGAAGGGGCTGAGCGCGGACGCCCGCGTGATGACCGAAGAGCCCTTCGCCCCGGTCATGCCGATTATCGACTTCAGCAAGATCGACGACGTGATCGCCGCCGCGAACAATACCCCGTATGGCCTCGCCGCCTACGTGTTCACCAACGACATCAGCGTCGCGTTCCGAATGGCCGAGGGATTGGAGGCGGGCATCATCGGGCTGAACGACCCGGTGCCGGCGACCCCACAGTGCCCGTTCGGCGGGATGAAGGAGAGCGGCCTGGGGCGGGAACTCGGCCGCGAAGGGCTGGATGCGTACCTGGAAACGAAGTATGTGAGCCTGAAGCTGCGGGATTGAGTGCCATGATCGGAGGCCCGACCGTGAGGGAGGGC
>JANNDF010000217.1:0-11745 GCA_031387445.1 Planctomycetia bacterium | reverse complement strand
GCCCTCCCTCACGGTCGGGCCTCCGTTCCCAGTCGCCTACTTCACCAGTTCGTTCAGCGTGTAGTACGCCTCCGGGTGGAGGATGCCCTCGCCGGCGGCCGTCTTCACCCCGGTCAGGGCGAAGTCGTACACCCGCCCCCGCTTCAGGTTCGGCACCGTCACGCTCACCGTCTTGCCGTCCGCACTCACGGTCACACCCTTCACCTCTTCCGGTTGGGTGTCGGTCTCGGGGCAGCCGTAGTCGCTTTTGTAGATGTACGTGTACGACTTCACCCCGAACGCCTTGGCGGTGGCCGTGGCCGGGTCGAGCGGGGTGGTGAAGGTGAGGTCGAACCCGGTCTTGGTCAGCTTGACGCTGTGGATCTCGGCCGGCGTTTTGCCGCCGAAGCTGATCCGCTGCAACCCGTAGGGCTTGCCGCCGAGCGACCCCCACCCGCGGTTCGTTTCGCCGACGTACAGCGCCCCGTCCGGGCCGAACGCCAGCCGGTTCACCCCGCACTGCAATCCGCGGCGGAAGGGGAAGCACGCCCCCTGGTATACGCCGTTCACCTTCTCCATCGCCACCCGCATCACCTCGGCGTTGTTCTGGTCGCCGACGAAGCACTGGCCGGCGAACGGGCCGAACTTGCCGCCGGTGGTGTCCCAAACGGGTTCGCTCGCGCTCTTGCCCAGCCGCCCGTAGGGGAACCAGATGGCCGGCGGGGTCATTTCGGGCATCCCGCTCGGGGCCGTTTTGCCCGGTGCCGGCTGGCCGTCGTACATCATGCCGCTGGTCACCTTGTCGCTCACCAGTTTGGCGAACGGCGAGTCCTTCACCCACCGCAGCCCGGCCTGGTGGCCGTAGAACTTGCCTTTTTGCAGGTGGCACAGCTTGTTCGTCGCCACCCACTCGCCCTGGTTGTCGGCGTAAAACAGGTCGCCCTCGGGCGAGAAGTTGATGCCGTTCGGCGAGCGGATGCCGTAGCACCACGGCTCCATCTCGCCCGTCTTGCCGTCCACTCGCACGCACCACCCCCGCCACGGCACCTTCGCCTGGTGGCCGCCGCCGAACCCGACGTTCAGCGTGATGTAGAAGTCGCCCGTCTTCGGGTCGCGGGCCGGGCCGAAGGCGTACTCGTGGTAGTCGCCGGACACGCCCCACTTGTCGCAGAACGTCTCGAACCCGTCCGCCTTGCCGCTCTTCCCCTCGGTCACGATGGTCAGTTCCGGCCGCTGCACCACGTACACCGTTTTGTCGTCCTTCACCCACATGCCGAGCGCCTCGTGCAGCCCGCCGGCGTACTTGCTGAACTGGCTCTCGCTCGGCGTCTCGCTCGTCGGGCTTTCGACCAGCCAGATTTCCCCGCGGCGGGTGCAGACGAGCAGTTTGCCGTCCGGCCGGAACGCCAGCCCGCCGACTTCCAGCGCACAGTCCTTCGGGGTGGGGAAGGTGACGACCGGGTAGAACTTCGCCTCTTCTCCCTGGGCCGCGTTCGGCTTCGCCCCACCACCGCCCCCGCCGCCGGTCGTCGGGAAGTCCTTGGCGAACTTGTCTCGTACGTCCTTCGGCAGGCTGTCGGGCAGGGCGGGGGCGATGTACGCCTCCCACCCGCCGGCCTGTTGGGTGATCTTGATGAGCAGCTTGTTCGTCCCCTTCTGCACGTCCAGCGTCACGATGTCCTGGTCCGGGGCGGCCGGGCGGACGTGCGGCTCGTGGTGAATCCGCTTGCCGTTCAGGAACACGCTGAGCGTGTCGTCCGACCCGAGGGAGGTGGGCAGCTTGACCGCCGCGGCCGCCTCGAACTCGTGGTAGAAGTAAATGACCGCGTCGTTCGGCGTCTTCGGGCAGAGCGGCTTCAGGTCGATCACCTTGCCCAGTTGGAACGCCTTCCACTCCTTCCAGCCGAAGCTCGCCCCGCCCTTGCCGGTGTACTCGGCCTTCAGGTCCACCCCCTTCTCCGGCGGGTAGGCCTTGTCGAACCCGGCGGTGTCCGTGTTGTCGAACGGCCCGGCGTAGTGCCACGGGCCTTGCAGGGTGGGCAGGCCGAAGCTGGCCAGGGTGGCGGCGGCGGTGTCGCCCTTGGTGCCCTTCTTCACGTACTGGCCGTCGGTCTTCGGTTGGGCGAGCGCGGGCGGCGCGAGGGCGAGCACCAAGGCGACGAGGGCGAGGAGGCGTTTCATGGGAGATGGGGTTTGGGGTGGGGATGGAAGGTCTTTGCGGCGAGCGGCCCGCGTGAGCGGGCTGGTTCCCTGGAACCGCCGGCGTGAGCCGGCTGGGTGGTGCGGCTGACCCAGCCACCTGACGGTGGCGGTTCCAGAAAGAATACGAGCCCGCTCACGCGGGCCGCTCGCCTGATTCACGACAGCTTCTCCCACAGCGAGTCGAACTCCCGCTGGAAGCTGGCCAGCAGGGCGGGGTCGCCGGTGTCGGTGATGTTCTCTTCGTTGTTGGCGGCGGCCGAGCGGGTCCAATTGTAGCTGCCGTTGAGCAGGCGGGCGTGGTCGAAGATGGCGAACTTGTGGTGCATGTGGGCTGGCGTCTGGTCCACCAGCAGGGGGATGCCGGCGGCCTGGAACCGCGGGATGTCGGACCCCTCGTCGAACGCCTTGTCGTTGTCGGTGATGATGCGGACCTTCACCCCCCGCTGATGGGCGGCCAGGATGGCGTTGCTGATGCGGTCGTCGGTGATGGTGAACACGCAGAGGTCGGCGGTGCGGCGGGCGCTGTTCATCCGCGACACGATCCGCCCCAGGCAGGCGTCGCCGGGGCTGAAGAAGGCTTCATCGGCGGCGGTGGAAGGGGCGGCGGTGGTGGTCCCGCCCATCGGCAGGAGCACCTTCAGCACGTCTTCGAGGAAGTCGATGACGGCCACCGCGGTCGGGTCGGCGACGGCCGTGCGGGCGGCGTCGAACACACGGCTGCGGGCCACGCCCCGCTTCTGCTCGCTGGTGACGTTCGCCTCCACCCACTTGGCGAGCACCTTCCTCTCGGCGTCCGACAGCTTGTGATCGACCAGGAATTGGCGGAGCAAGGCGTCCAGTTCGGCAGCGTTCATGCGGGCGGGTTCCGGCACGGGGGAGCGTGCGGCGATTATCCCGAAAGCGAACGCCGGGGGCAAGTAGGGGCACCTCTTGTGGGTGCCCTCCGGGTGCCCTCCGATGTGGGCACCCCTTGTGGGTGCCCCTACCCCGGGGGTTCAGCTCAGGTCGCGGTCTTCGAACAGCAGCAGTCCGACGACCAGCACGATGGCCGTGTAGATGAGCGAGTAGCCGAACACGGTGAGGGAGTAGACGGCGAACGGGAGCAGGTCGAGGGGGGTGTCGCGGATGATGGCCGGGCCGAGGTTGAAGTACTCGAGGGCGGGCAGGAACACGTTGAACACGTTCGCCAGGAAGCCGACCAGGGCCGTGCCGGCGTTGCCCCCCTTGTACCGGGCGGTGGCGTCGGCCACCACGGGCGCCAGGTGGCCGAACAGGTAGACGGCCAGCACGCTCACCAGGCTGACGACGAAGTGCAGGCGGGTGGCCAGGGCGGTGGCCACGGCCACCAGGATCATCACCTGCCCGAACCCGAGCAGCACGCCGATCGACAGGGTGAAGCTCTCGGCCAGCCAGATGCGGGCACCGTCCGCCAGGGCGGTCGGCCCGGTGCCGCCGGCCGACGCCAGGGTGACCACCCACTTGACTCCCTCCTTCGCCTGGTCGGACATCAACTCAGCGTCGCGGACGCGGTCCTCGTTGATCGGGTCGAACGCGCGGTTGGCCATGAGGGCCAGGTTCAAGTTGGCGGCCAGTAGCAGGGCCATGGCGGCGGACGCCATCAGCACGCCCAGGAACTTGCCCAGCAGGAACGAGCGGCGGTTGATCGGCTTGCTCATCACGGTGATGGCCGTCCGCCCCTCGATCTCCTCGCTCACGCTGATACTGGCGGCGAGCGTGCCGAACAGCAGCGGGGCGAGCAGGACGAGGTCGAACCCCACCTGCTTCATCATCTTGTAGTCGTCGCCAAAGGTGAAGTACGGGACGGCCACAGCCAGCCACGTGGCCAGGAACCCGGCCACCATGATGAGCCAGAACATGGGCTGCCGCCAGCACTCCTTGTACGCCGCCTGGGCCACCGCCCCGGTCTTCGGCAGGAGCAGGGTGAGCAACCGCGGCAGGCCGACGATGAACACGTCGGCCAGGAGTTGCAGGTGCAGCAGGATGCCGTACAGCCGCCCGTACCACTTCATGTCGGCCGACGCCGCCTTGTACCCGATGACCAGGGCGAACAGGGCGGTCAGGCCGAGCACCACCCCGCCCGTCCACAGCAGCCCGTTGCGGGTGGTGAACGCCCGCTTCATGCCCTTCGGGTCGAGGACGAACAGCCACGGCAGCGCGCACCCCGCCTGGATAAGCACCAGCACGAGCGAGGCGACCATCAGTTGCGGGTCGGCGAGGAACTTCAGGATCGACAGCATGAGGCGAGGCCCGTGCGGAACGCGGCGTGAGGTGTGTACGCCGCCGGCCGGCCGGCGGTTCGGCCGACGCTGGTTTACCCGAACGGGGGAAGAGCGGACAGTGTGGAAGTGGTCTGCTCGCTCCGCGAGCGGAAGTGACAGGAGTCCCGGCGGTCGGGGTCGAACCGACGGCCTCCCCGTCTTCAGCGGGGCGCTCCACCAGCAGAGCGGGCGGAATGACGCGAGCTGCAATCGCGAGTGCGAAAACGACGACAGCCGCAGCCACTTCACGCGAAGCGACTGCAACCGTCATCTTACCGCGCGGCGTCGGATCGGTCAATTCTGTACCACGATCTGTATCACCCCGCCCCCGCCTTGAACCCGCACGACTGGGTGTGGGGTGGGGGCAGGTTGTTACACTGCGAGGTCCGAATCAGCGACCAGTTGCAGGGTGATCCGCCGAACGTCTCCGCTCTTCGAATTCACCATCCGAACCCCAGCCGCTTCAAGTGCCGACGTCAGCTCCCTCAACTTACCGCCGAGCATCGACTCATTCTTTGGCCAACCGAAATCGAGCGGCGCGACCGATGCCTCCGCCGCGGTGTTGAGTTCGAGCAGCAGTTGCCTTGCCGTGGTGGTAATCGTCTTCCGCTCGGTCAACAACTTGCGAAGGAACGGCCACGGTGCCCACGCTTTCAGCGGGTCGGTGATGCTCCCCGCCTGAGCGTCGCGGACCGCGTCGGCGAACTTCCGTGGGGGCAATCCGAGTCCCTGAAAGCACCGCTCCGCCCACACGACCGCGTCACACATCCGGGACGCGCCGGCCAACGACCTGTCCGGGGGCGTGCGCAACCCCGCGGCGATCGCGTCCATCACGATGCCGAGTAACCGCGGGCGATCACGCTCGAACTGCTCATCCAGTTCCGCTTCCAACCGACGGTCACCCCCCGAGATGCGGTCCAACTCGATGGGGATGCAGCGGTCGAGTAGGTCGGCCTTCGTGACAACGTCCGAAATGGAAGTCAGGATAATCGGCCGGCGGAACTGCTGAAACACTTCGTCCATGTCGGCGTAATTCTTCTTCGCACGGTGACTGTCGCCGGTCGTCGTGCGGCAGAGTGCATCGGACTGGTCGAGACTTAGCCGTGACAGGTTGTCGAACCCCTGCACCCAGGAGTTGCACGCGGCGATCGACTGATCTCTCGCAGACGCCCGTGTCCCGCCGAGCGGTGCCGCCGACGGGTCGAGAAGCGCACGCAGTCGCCGCGCGAGTACCGACTTGCCGCTCCCCATCGGGCCGCGGAGGTAGAGAATCGGCTTCGGAAAGCCGGGGTGCGCGGCGGCTAGCAGCCAGCCGACGAGGGCGTGCTTCTGCGCATCGCCGAGGGATTGCGGCAGAACCCCGAGCAGGTCAGCGAACGACCCGCCCCGCTGCGGCTCAGGAAGCGGTTCCATCCCCGGCCTCCGCACGAACGCGACCGGACAGTCCTGTCCTACGTTCCACCCGTTCGCGGTGACGGTCACAACACGTCGAGCGTCGTCGGCCAAATCGATGAAGAGCGAATCTCCTTCGGCAGCCACTCGGAGAGAGGTGTTCCGGCGTCCTGGCGACGGCCCATACTGCATGAATGCGGCGAGGGAGGCGGTAACGGCCTCCACCTCCGGTTTCTTCGGTGCCTTTCCCTTCTTGATCACCAGATGGTTTCTTACCAGTGCGGCGAGTGCCTCCGAGCCCACTGCCACCGTTTCCCAACCGCCGCGCGTCGGATGGCGGTATCGGGCACAGGGGCGCTCGCCCTCATCAAAGAACAGTTCGACCGAGAGGTCTTTCATAAACCGCTCAGCCTCGGGAATCAGCTTCACCTTCAAGGGAGTCATGTGAGTTCAACTCGTGAGGAAATGGAATTCGACGACGGGGGGACGATCGCGAGGCGGTGGTCGCGAGTACATCACTCCGATCGAGAGTCTCTTCGTGCTAAAAAACATCCAGCACGCCCTTGAAGATGCGAATAGATGCTATAAGATACTTCTAGGTGCGGAGAATGTCAAGCTCCGTGCCCGGTTCGCGTGAACTCATTTTCGGGAGGGTATCGAATGGCGAAGCATCAGAAGATCGAAGAGGAGATCAAGCGGCTGCGGACTCTGTCGCCCGACACGCTCTCCGCGTACACCGTGAGGTTGCCGCCGACGCTGGCGTTAGAGGCGGCGACTTTCGCTCGCGACAACAACTACCAGATGGCACGCGGCCTGCTCGCAATCTTCGAGTCCTACCTGCGGGCGACGCAGGCGGGCGTCGTCCTCGAATTCGGCGGCGACACGCGGCGGCAGCTCGACCTCATCGCCACCACCTACGGCGTCTCTCGCTCCGAAATCGTCTCGCGGATCGTGAGCGAGAACCTCGTCCGCTACCTTCAGCAAGCCGTCGTGCTCGAAGGTGAACGCCGCCAAGTCGAGCGGACGCTGCAAGTGATCCGCGACGACGCCGAAGCCGCCGCCCAGCCCGTCAAGCCGCTGAAGCCGAAACGGTGATGCGATGTGTTGATTCTTGGGCGAGCCGACGAGAGGTTCGCAACGCCGAAGAGGTCGCAGAGAATTGAGGTAGACGTGAGGTGTGGGGTGGGGCTGCTGTCCCGCGATGCGGTCACTCCCCCACGCCCACAAACGGACAGGCCAACATCTGCGAGCGGACTACATCTCGAAGCATACTCCGCGTCACTTGCTCGCGTTCTCTTCTTTGGGCGAGCACGCCTTCGGAAGGAAGCCGTCAACGGTCGGATTTGAAACCGGGATCATCAGTGCGAGAAACTCCTTCTCCTTCCCGTCAACCAATACGTTCTGTTTGTCAGTCACAAGGAACCCCGCTCGGTCTGACTGTTTCGCAACGATCGCCTGGAAGGTCACTGCGATTCCTTTGAAGTCGCGAAGCCGTTTCGCCTCGTCGAGAGTGCAGCCGGAGTACCTCGTCAGTCCGTGCGATTTCTGATTGAACAGCAACACCTGAACTGATTCCCCGCCAACTGCAATCACCGGCCCGAAACCGTGGTAAGTGTTCCTGTTCATTCGAAAGAGCGGCACATCGCCCACCACGAGTTCAACTTCGAAAGGGTCTTTCCCCGACACCTTCACGTCTTCGATTTTTGCAGTCCACTCGACCGTCTGCCCTGGAAGACTCGCACGTAGCCACTTTTCGGTCGCCGCCCGCTCAATCAAACCGTCTTTACCCGATTTGGGGTATCCGTCCTTCGGCAACGCTGTGAGCAACTCTGCACCCGACTTGAGTGGCACAGGCTTCTTGAGTTCGCGAAGCCCGAGCGCGTGCCGGAGCGTGTCTGCCTCTTCTCGCAAACGAGATAACTCCCGTTCTCTCTCCGCGATGGCTTTCTCGACCACTTCCAGGCGACTTTTTTTCCCCTCGCGCTCTGCCGCCGGCAAGGGTTTTGTTTGAGGTAGAGGGTCGGCAGCCACGCACCGTTCCACTCCGGTACTGAACCAGCCCGTCAGGGCGATACAGAGCCACCGATACAGGATTGGCGAACGTCTCCCACAACTCACGTTAGCCCTCCTTCACAGATCGAGAAAGCGATTAGATCAGCCCTCGTAACAGTATCCGATCGCTCGCAGCGCTGCAATGACGCGTTTGGGAACTGCCACGAGAGACCCGAGCAGATGTAACGCTACGCAGCTCGTCATTGCGATCACGAGCGGCGGAGAGCGTGAACGACGCGGCGGACGGCAGGTGTGGGAGGAGGCTCCCTGCGGGTTCGCTCGATGCCACCCCGCCCGATCGCGTAGGGCGTCGCTGGTGCGGCGAACGGCGACTGCCTCACGACGACGACCTCGCCGCCGAAGTCGGCCAGGATCGCGTTTATTCGCAGTGCAGACGCCTTCGCTGCACGCGCGGCCCGTCCGCCGCAATCGCCGCCGCAGGTTCTCGTCGCGAGCGTCAGCCGCGGTCGCCACGCCGCGGCAGAGTCGCCGTCGTAGTCGGCGAGTTCGCGCGACAGCGACCCTCCCCCCACCCTCAGCGTCCGCGGCGTCGCGTCTGCAACGCAGGCAAATCGGCAGCGGGACGGCAGGGACGGGAGGGACGCCGCGAGTGCTGCTACTACTCTTCTCTCTCGATAAGTAGAAGAAGTAGCTGGAGAGATGCCTCGTCCTCGCCGTCCCTGCCGTCCCGCCGCCGCGTCATCGGCTGCGGAACTGCGTCGACTGCGATAACAACCCCTCCTCCCACACCAACCGTCCGCGGCATCTGCATCTGTCTCTGCATTCGCGCTGCTGCGCGTCGTCGCTGTGATCGCGCAAATCCCGTGTCGGACGCTGTCGAGGCAGGAAGGGGTCATTAATCGCAAATGCGGGGCAATTACGAGGCACCTCTCATCGCCATCGCGATCGCCTCTCAAGCCAACGCGAGATTACTCTTCGAGCGCTCGTTGTGTCGGCGGCTCGTGCCCGTGCCGCGTTGCTCGCCGGTACGAGTGGTAGTCCCCTCAGCCCTCACCCCACACCATTCGTCCGCTGCCTCGCGAGTTTGCTTTCCTGTGCTCGGCATCGGTAACACAAATCGATACAAATAAGAACGTGGAGAATGCGACGGCTGCGGGAACACGCGCGTTGTTCGAGTAACCGGAATCGCTCGTGTGCCCGTCTTCGTGAGCGAGTGACCACATGGCGTCAGAGTTGATCTGTTACGATTGTGGGTGCCGCCTCCGTCACGGTGAGATCGTGCGGCGGACTGTCGCGACGGCGTGGTCGTCCTACCCGCGCGGCGGGGCGACGCACTATGGCCGGGTGAGCCTCTGTCTCGATTGCGACCGTGCGCGGGAGAAGGCAGCGAGAGCGGCAGACGCATCGCTTCGCTCCTGTTTGACCACGGTCCTCATCGTGTTGCTCATCGCGGTCGCCATACCCGTCGTCGTAGTCTGGGTCATCGTCTTCGCACCCGCGAAGCAGCCACCTGCGAACACGGGACTCACCACCCAACCTGAAGGCACTGAGGTCGGCCCGCCAAAGCCCGAGCCAAAGCCAAGCCCGCCCGCGACGGAGAAGGCGGAAGCGGCGGTGTCGGCGACCGTGACCCTGATCCCGCCGAGTGGGGGGAGCATCGTGTTGGCGAACCACCGAATCTCGCTCTCCGCCGCGACCGAGGACGCCGCCGTGAGAGCGAAGTGGAGCAAAGAGGGCTACGTCCGCGTGCTCACCGAGCCGACGCAGGCTGAGGTCGTCGTCCGAGAGAAGGATGTCTGCCGTGTGAAGGTGGCCGGCAAGGAGTGGCTCGTTCACGCCCGGTGGGTGCCCAAGTGAGAAGGAGCCGTGTGTGCCACGCCGGGCTGCACCGTGCCCCTCCCCCCACACCCTTCGTCCGCGTTTGTTGCTGATCTGATGCTGTTCTCGCGGTATTTTCAGCGTGCGGATGCCGTCGTGGGGCGCTATCGGTAGGAATTCTGTACCATCGATCTGAATGTCGTCGAATTTTCTTTTAGTCTTATCGTCGCCGGAGGTTCGGGCTGAAATCGCCGCAGTTGCGCCCGCTGCCCGTGCCGAGCGCAATGCGGCACCGTCGTGGTATTGCTCTCGCGTTGCTGCCGCCGCCCTCCGACGAGGCTCGCTCTCCATCGCGGATTTGACCAGCAGCGCGCGGCCTATGCCGTCGTGGATCACCTGCTCGAAGAGTACCCGCAGTTCGAGACGTATCTAGCCGGTGGGCTGAGCGATTCAGCCGCTGCCGTCGCCACGGATGCGCCGCAGCCCCTCGCGGAGCACGTCGCCGCAGTCGCGTAGTCTCGCATAGTGCCGCTCGATCACCGCCGCCGTGTTGCCACACAACTCCGCGACGACGGAGATTGGTACGCCGCGAGCCAGGGCGTCGGTGATGAAGAGGTGTCGCAGGGCGTAGACACCGAACTCGCCGAGTGCGAGCCGCCGCCGCAGCCGCGTGAACCGATTCGCGAGGGCGGAGCCGTACTGCGGCCACTCCCTGCCACCGGCGCGGCGGTAGAGCGGTCCCGTCGGGTGGATCGCGGCGAGTTCGCGGCAGCGGTCGCGGACTCGATCTGTCAGGTAGACCGTTCGCGGCTCGCCGTTCTTCCCGCTCGCGAACTGCCACCGATCCCCCTTCAAGTGCGCCGCCGTCACCCGCAGCGCCTCAACCGTGCGGCAGCCGGTGTCTCGCATTGCCGTTAGCACGTCCGCGAGGTCACGCGGGGCCGCGTCGAGAAGCCGCTGCACCTGCTCGGCGGTCGGGAGCGTGAGCTGCCGCCGCCGTATCCGCCCCGTCTTCAGTCCGAGCAGCGGGTTCGGTATCCCCTTCCAGTTGCACGCCGCCGCCCACCGCCGTTTCGCATAGCTCCGCATCGACTGCCCCCACGCCCGCTCGTTCGCGACCGAGTTAAACGCCGTCGCGGTGAACTCCGCCGCCGCCAGATCGCCGCAGCGGTCGCGGAAGCGGGAGAGCGTGTATGTCGAGCCTCGCAGGTAGTGCTCGCTGACGCGACCCGGCAATGACGCCAAGTAGGCGTCGACGAGGTCGCGGACGCTCGGCTGACGGGGGTGTTGGGTGGGGGCCGCTGTCGCGTTCGCTGCGAGGGCGTGCCACTGCGCGAAAGCGGTTTCGCGATCACCGCCGAGCCGATGCCGCTTGCCGTTTAGGATGACGTAATAGCCGCGACGCGCCCGCCAGTACCACGGCCGCTCAGTGCGTGCCATAGCCGCTCGCTCCCGCCGCACTCGATCGGATTCCGTATCACCGCCCCCTCTTTTCCAATGAAAGTCCCGGCGGTCGGGGTCGAACCGACGGCCTCCCCGTCTTCAGCGGGGCGCTCCACCAGCAGAGCTTCGCCGGGATGATACAGGCGAGCCGCGACCGCGAGGGAGCGGTGGCGACAATACCGGCCGTGGGAGTCGAACCCACACCCCCTCGGTTAAAAGCCGAGTGCTCTGCCTTCGAGCTAGGCCGGCTTGTCCAATGCGGAATGCGGAACTGGGAATGCGGAATGAAGACCCGTCTTGTCATTCCGCACTCCACACTCCGCATTCCGCACTCGCAAAGATCCGGTGGCTGGATTCGAACCAGCGTTACCACGTTCAGAGCGTGGCGTCCTACCGTTGGACGACACCGGAGTGAGTACGGGAGGAAGGAGTCGAACCTTCACGTGCGGCTTCAAAGGCCGTTGGCCTACCGTTAGCCGACTCCCGTGCGGGGGACTTCAACGAGCAGTGGTGGCTGGAGTCGAACCAGCATGAGGCGCTTTAACAGAGCGCTGCCAGACCGTTAGGCGACACCACTGTGATGTCAAACGCAAACCGGCGGTCGGGTGGTCCCCTCGCG
>JANNDF010000213.1:0-3636 GCA_031387445.1 Planctomycetia bacterium | reverse complement strand
GGTTGCTTCGCACCCGACCGCCCCCCCCGGGGGGGTGGTCGTCGGAACCGCCGGTTCCGGCGGGTGGGGGGTCTCGAACACCACCCCCGAGCCGAAGACCTCCTACTACCCGCTACTGCTCATCCTGCTGTTCCTGCTCGGCGGCACGGCGCTCGTCGAAGTGGGGGCAAGCGACCAGTTCCAGCCGATGCGGGCGATGCGGCACTTTATGGCCGGGTTCTTCCTGGTGTTCGGCTTCTTCAAGCTGCTGAACGTGCCGGCCTTTGCCGATGCGTACCGTGGGTACGACGTGGTGGCGAAGGTGTGGCCCGGTTGGGGGTTCGTCTACCCGTTCGTGGAGGTGCTGCTCGGGGCCGGCTACCTGGCGAACGTCTGGCCGGTGGCGGTGAACGTCGTCACGCTGGTGGTGATGGGCGTGAGCACCGTCGGCGTGGTGCAGAGCGTGTTGAACAAGCGGAAGATCCGCTGCGCCTGCCTGGGCACGGTGTTCAACCTGCCGATGACCGCGATCACCATCGTCGAAGACGTGCTCATGGTCGGCATGTCCGCGGGAATGTTGGTGTGGATCATGCTTGGACCTCACCCCCCGGCCCCCTCTCCATGAATGGTGAGGGGGCCGGGGGGTGAGGTCTCGGCACATCAGCACGCCGCCCCCATACCCTATACCGTTGATGTCCTCTCTCACTTGGGGCGGGTACGGCATGGCGGAACCATTCGGCGTGGCGGTCATCGGGTACGGGACGGTCGGCAGCGGGGTGGTGAAGATCCTGACCGAGCACGCAGGGCGACTCGAACAGCGGTCCGGGCGGGCGATCTCACTCCGCCGGGTGGTCGTCCGCGACCCGGCCAAGCGGCGGGAGGTGGAACTACCTGCCGAGATCGTGAGCACGGATTACACAACTGCCCTCCGCGACCCGTCGGTTCACGTCGTCATCGAGTTGATCGGCGGGACGACCACCGCGAAGACGGTGGTGCTCGACGCCTTGGCCGCCGGCAAGCACGTCATCACGGCGAACAAGGCCTTGCTCGCGGATGCGGGGAGCGAGATCTTCGCGGCGGCACGGGCGGCCGAACGAACGGTCTGTTTTGAAGCCGCCGTCGCCGGCGGGGTGCCGATCATCCGTGCGCTGGGTGAGAGCCTCGCGGCAAATCAGGTCACGAGCATTCAGGCCATTCTGAACGGCACGTCGAACTTCATCCTGACGGCGATGGCCGACGGCGGGCGGAGCTACGCCGACGCCCTCGCGGAAGCCCAACGACTGGGCTACGCCGAGGCCGACCCGACGCTCGATGTGGACGGGTCCGACGCCGCCCACAAGTTGGCCGTGCTCGCCCAGATCGCGTTCGGCGTGGCCGCCCGACCGCACGAGATCGAGCGCGTCGGCATCGACCGCATCGAGGCGATGGACATCCGCCACGCCGGCGAACTCGGGTACGTCATCAAGCTGCTGGCGGAAGCGTGGGCCGCCCCCTGCGGCACGAACGGCAAGGCGACGGTGGCGTTGCACGTCGCGCCGGTCATGGTCCGCAAGACGGACATGCTGGCCCAGGTGCGGGGGGCGTACAACGCGATTCAACTGATCGGCGACGTGGTGGGCGAGACGCTTTATCAGGGGCCGGGGGCGGGCATGATGCCGACGGCCAGTTCGGTGGCCGCCGACCTGATCGACCTGGCCGTCGGGCGGGCACAGAAGACGTTTGCCGCGGCGAACCTATGGTCCGGGGCCGACCGCGGGTTCACCATCGAGCCGTCGGAGAAGGTGCGGAGCCGGTTCTACCTGCGGCTGCTGGTGCGCGACAAGCCCGGCGTGCTGGCCGACGTGTGCCGGTCGCTCGCCGACCAGCAGATCAGCATTTCCAGCGTGATCCAGCACGAGGCCCGCGAGGACCATCCGGAGCAACTGGTGCCGCTGGTCATCATGACGCACTACGCCGAGACGGGCCGCTTCCGGGCGGCGGTGAAGGCGATCGACACGCACCCGGCGATGGGCGAGAAGGCGGTGGCGTACTCGGTGGACGACTGAGGATCGCCCATGTCTCCCTCCGACGCCCTGTACCGTGCCGTGTGTGCCGCCCCGCACGACGACCTGCCGCGGCTGGTGTTCGCCGACTGGCTGGAGGAGAACGGGCGTTCCGAGCGGGCCGAGTTCATCCGCGTGCAGTGCCGGCTGGCGAACGCCTCCCCCGCCGACGCCGACTACGTCGATCTGCTCGAACGCGAAGCCGAGTTGAAAGCGATCCTGTGGCGGGAACTCGACGCCGACCGCCCTGCCCTCCCGCCCGGTATCGGCTGGGAACCCGAACACCGCGGCTTCGCCGAACGGCTACGGTTCGGGCACATGTTGCAACCCGACGCCGTCACGAGATTGGAAGGCTGTTCCGCCGGGGTGCCGATCAGCGGCCTTACGCTCGGTCAGCTCTCGGGTCAGTCCCTCGACCTGCTCACCGGCGCGTATCGCACCACCTTGACTTCGGTCGAGTTCACACTTGGAAGCGTCGCGGAAAGGCCCTCACCAGGGGTCACGCTGATCGCCTCCGGGGCGTTACCCAACCTCCGCCGGATGGTGGTTGACTTCTACGCCTCGTCTGAAGGGATCGGCGAACTCGCCACCTCAGACGCCCTCCGCAACTTGCGAGCGGTCTCTCTACCGGAATTCTCACAGCGGCAGCCCGCGGGGCGATTCAGTTGGTCGGGTTCCGTCGAATCGCTCCGCATCCAGCGCGCACTGATCCAGTTCCGAGACGGCCTCCCGAACCTGCACACGCTGAACATCGGGCGGTTAACCGACGCCGACGCCGACCTGTTCAGCCGACCGGACGCCCTCCCCCGCCTCGCCGCCCTGTCCACCCAGTTGAACGAACCGCCTCGGCCACCCCGTCCCGGATCGAGGTCGGAACGGCCGCCCGCAGACGACGACCGGCTCCACGCCCTCGCGCTCCTCCGCACACGCAATCGACCGCTATCGGTGTTACGACTGGTGGCCCATCACGCCGGCAATGAGATGGAACGCCTGTTCGCCGAACCGTGGGTGGAACACCTGCGGATCACCGAGGTGCGTGCCCGCGTCGCGCAGGTCGGACCACTCTTCCGCTCCCCGCACCTGGGGCGCTTGCGACAATTGTGGGTGACGTGTACTGGCGACGGCTTGCTATCGCAGAAGGAGGTCGTGGCGTCGGTGTGCTGGGCTTCGCTCACGACGTTCGATGGCCCCGGATGCCCACTCGGACAAACCGGCGGCTATGGCCTCTTGCGGCACGTCGAAGCCCCGAACCTGAAGCACCTGAACCTGAAGGGCGTGCCGCTCGGTGACGCCGGGGCGGTGGCGCTGGCGGAGAACGCGTCGCTGGCGAACTTGACGCGGCTGAACCTGTCGGCGTGTCGAATCGGGTCGCGGGGGGTGGAGGCGCTGGTGAACTCGCCTCACCTGCAACGGCTGATTGAGTTGAACCTGTACGCCAACAACGGGGGCGAGGCGCTGGCCCCGCTCGCCGATCCCGGCGTGCTACCGAACCTGGGGCTGGCGGACGTGGCGGCGAACGGCGTGTCGGACGAACTGCGGTCGCGGCTGGAACAGCGGTCGGCGATTAGGGCACGGTAGATACCACAACAACGGAGGCCCGACCGTGAGGGAGGGC
>JANNDF010000211.1:0-6514 GCA_031387445.1 Planctomycetia bacterium | reverse complement strand
GCCCTCCCTCACGGTCGGGCCTCCGTTTCGAGAGATACACCCACCTCGAACACGCTCAACTCTCCATCAGCAGCCGCATGGGGTCGCTGAACAGTTGCACCAGCCGGGCGGTGAACCGAGCGCCGTCGGCCCCGTCGATGACGCGGTGGTCGTAGGTGAGGCTCAACGGCAGCATCAGCCGCGGGACGATCTGGCCGTCCTTCACCACCGGCTGCAACGCCGAGCGGCACATGCCGAGAATCGCCACTTCCGGGTAGTTCACGATGGGTGTGAAGCTCGTTCCGCCGATGCCGCCCAGGTTCGTGATGGTGAACGTGCCGCCCCGCATCTCGTCGATGGCCAACTTGCCCGCCCGCGCCTTCTCGGCGAGCGCTTGCACCTCGGCGGCGATGTCGCGGACGGTCTTCTTGTCGGCGTCCTTAATCACCGGCACCACCAGCCCGCGCTCGGTGTCCACGGCGATGCCGATGTGGAAGTACTTCTTCAGGATCACCTCGCCGGCGTTCATGTCGTAGCTGCTGTTGAAGGTGGGGAACTCCTTCAGCGCGGCCACGCACGCCTTCACCGCCAGCACCGTCCACGTGATCTTCGCCGCCCCTTTGGGCAGCGTCTCGACGATCCGCTTGCGGCCGGCTTCCAGGTCGGTGATGTCCGCCAGGTCGTTCTGCGTGACCATCGGCATGGTCCGCCACGCCACGGTCAGGTTCTCGGCGATCTTCTTGCGGATGCCGGTGGTCGGCTTCTTCTCGATCTCCCCGTACTTGGCGAAGTCGGGCAGCGGGGGCAGGGTGAAGGCGTTCACCACGCTGCCGCTGAACGACCCGCCGCCGGATTTGACGGCCTGACGTTCGGTCCGCACGAACCCCTTCACGTCGTCGAGCGTCACCCGCCCGCCGCGGCCGGACGGCTGTTTCACCTCGGCCAGCGCGACGCCGAGCTCGCGGGCCAGTCGGCGGGTGGCCGGGCCGGCGGGCGTGTGGTCCTTCTTGCCGTTGGCCGGCTTCACGTACTCCGCACTCTCCGAGTGCGGTTTCTTCGGAGCTTCAGCGGGAGCGGGTTGTTGTGGCTTTGCCGGAACCGCACTCGGAGAGTGCGGAGCACTTTGGGCGGCCGCCCCCGCAATCACCGCCACCACCGCCCCGACGTTGATCTTGTCGCCGGCCTTCACGCTCACGCTCTCGACCGTGCCGCTCACGTCGCTCGGCACCGGCATGGATGCCTTGTCCGTCTCCACTTCGAGCAGGTCTTGTCCGACGGTGACGGTGTCGCCCGGTTTCACCGCCACCGACACGACGGTGCCGCCGTCGATCCCTTCGCCCAGGTTCGGGAGTTTGAACTCGATACGCGAAGGGGTGGCCGCGGCGGCGGGCGAGCGGGGGGCGTCAGCCCCCTGGTTCTTGGCCGGTGGCGGAGTGGGGGCGGTCGTGGAATCAGCGGGCTGACGCCCGCCGCTCGCCGGGGCCTTGCCGTTGCCGGCGAACGTCATCACCACCGCGCCGACGTTCAGCTTGTCGCCCGGTTTGACGGCGATCTTCTCGACCGTTCCGGCCGCCTCCGCCGTCACGGGCATGCTCGCCTTGTCCGTCTCCACTTCGAGCAACTCTTGCCCGGCGGACACGGCGTCGCCCGGCCTCACCTTGACGGCGACCACGGTGGCGGAGTCGATGCCCTCGCCGAGGTTGGGCAGGCGGAAATCCATGGGGTACTCGCTTCGCTCGTGTCGTCACGCCATCAGGTCGTCAAGTCTTCAAGTCGAAGACTCGCACCGGACCTGATGACTTGACGACGTGATGACTTGACGACTCGGGTTAGACGGTCCACGGGGCCGGGGCGTCGGGGTTCACGCCCAGGTCTTTGATCGCCTGCTTGACGACCACGCGGTCGAGTTCACCGCGGTCGGCCAGGGCGGACAGGCTGGCGACCACGATGTGTTCGGCGTCCACCTCGAAGAACCGCCGCAGGTTGGCCCGCGTCTCGGACCGGCCGAACCCGTCGGTGCCGAGGGCCAGCAGCCGGCCGTCGAGGAACGGGCCGATGCCCTCGGCCCACGTCCGCATGTAGTCGCTCGACGCGATGATCGGACCCTTGGTGTTGCCGAGTACCGTCTGCACGTAGGCCAGCTTGCCCTCGCCGTCCGGGTGCAGGCGGTTGTACCGCTCGCACTCCATGGCGTCCCGCCGCAACTGTTGGTAGCTGGTGGCGCTGTACGCAGTGCTGGCGATGTTGTACTTCTCGGCCAGGATCTGCTGGGCCCGCAGGGCCTCCCGCAGGATCACCCCGCTGCCGAGCAGTTGCACCTCGTGCTTGGCCCCGGCCGGCTTCACCGCCTTGAACGGGTACAGCCCGCGGATGATCCCGTCGCGCACCTCTTCGCCGGGCATGGCCGGCATGTCGTACGCCTCGTTGTAAACGGTGAGGTAGTAGAACTCCTCGACGTTCTGAACGAACATGCGGTTGATGCCGTGCTCGATGATGACGGCCAGTTCGTACGCCCACGCCGGGTCGTAACTGCGGCAACTGGGGATGGTGGCGGCGACCAGGTGGCTGTGCCCGTCCTCGTGCTGCAGCCCCTCGCCGTTGATGGTGGTGCGGCCGGCGGTCGCCCCCATGAGGAACCCACGGACGCGGGCGTCGGCGGCGGCCCACGCCAGGTCGCCGATCCGCTGGAAGCCGAACATGCTGTAGTAGATGTAGAACGGGATGGTGTTCACCCCGTGCGTGCTGTACGCGCTGCCGGCGGCGATCCAACTGGCCATGCTCCCCGCTTCGTTGATCCCCTCTTGCAGGATCTGGCCGGTCGTGCTCTCCTTGTACTCGGACGCACTCCCCTGATCGACCGGCCGGTACAGTTGCCCTTTGCTGCTATACATGCCGAACGTCTTGTACATCGGCGGCATGCCGAACGTCTGGCCCTCGTCGGGCACGATGGGCACGATCAGTTTGCCCACGTTCGGGTCGCGCATCACCCCGCCGGCCATCAGGTCCACCCACGCCAGGGTGGTGCTCCGCGGCTTGACGGTGGCGGCGTACTGCTTCTCGAACGCCTTCCGTTCGGGCGGGGTGCAGGGGGTGAACGCCGTGTTGCGGGCCGGGTTGAACCCGCCCATCGCCTGCCGCCGCTCGAACAGGTACTTCATCTCCGGGCTGTCGGCGGCCGGTTTGTAGAACGGCACGGCGGCCAGTTGGTCGTCGGTGAGCGGCAGGGCGAAGCGGTCGCGGAACAGCCGCAGGGCGGCCACCATCTGCTTCTTAGACTTCTCTTCGGGGGCCAGGTCCGGCTCCGCCTCGATGGCCGCGGTCAACTTCTTGTTCTGGTGGGTAGTGAACTTGCCCTGCCCGCCGTCGCCGGGGATGCCGTACCCCTTCACCGTCTTGACCAGGATGACCGTCGGCTGCCCCTTGTGCTCGACTGCCGACTTGTACGCCGCGTACACCTTCAGCGGGTCGTGCCCGCCCCGCTTCAGGCCGGACAGGTCCGTGTTCGACATGTGCTCGACGAGCGCCTTCAGTTCCGGCGAGTTGAAGAAGTGCTCGCGGATGAACGCCCCGCGGCGCTCCTGGTACTCGTCGTCCGTGATCGGCTTGTTGGCCCGCCGCTCGTCATCCGTCCGCATATCCTTGCCGACGTACTCCGTGTACTCGCCGTCCACCACCTCCATCATCCGCTTCTGAAGTGCCCCGGTGTAGTCCGACTTCAGCAGGTCGTCCCACACGCTCGCCCAGACCACCTTGATGACGTTCCACCCGGCCCCGCGGAACAGCCCCTCAAGCTCCTGAATGATCTTGCCGTTCCCCCGTACCGGGCCGTCGAGCCGTTGCAGGTTGCAGTTGATCACCCACGTCAGGTTGTCGAGCTTCTCGCGGGCGGCCAGCGTGATGCACCCGAGGCTTTCCGGTTCGTCGCACTCGCCGTCGCCCAGGAAGGCCCACACCCGCGACTGGTCCGCCGCGGCCGACAGCCCGCGGTCCCGCAGGTAGCGGTTGTACCGGGCGTGGTAGATGCTCATGATCGGGCCGAGGCCCATGCTGACGGTCGGGTACTGCCAGAACTCCGGCATCAGCCACGGGTGCGGGTAGCTGCTCAGCCCGCCGCCCGGCTGAAGCTCCTGGCGGAAGTTCGTCAACTGCTGCTCGCTGATCCGCCCTTCCAGGAAGGCGCGGGCGTACATGCCGGGGCTGGCGTGCCCCTGGTAGAACACCACGTCGCCGGGGTGGGCGTCGGTGCGGCCGCGGAAGAAGTGGTTCTGGGCGATCTCGTACAGGGTGGCGGCGCTGGCGAAGGTGGCGATGTGCCCGCCCACGTTGGTCGTCTTGTTCGCCCGCTGCACCATCGCCATCGCGTTCCACCGCACCGCGTTCTTGATCTTCCGCTCCAACTCGCGGTTGCCGGGGAACGCCGACTGGTCTTCCGGGCGGATGGTGTTCACGTAGGCGGTCGTCACCCCGGCGGACGTCTTCGCCCCGCCGGCCGCCGCGACCGCCGTCAGCGTCTCCATCAGGAACTGCGCCCGCTCCGGCCCCTGGTGCTTCAAAATGGCTTCGAGCGACTCCACCCACTCGGCCGTTTCCTGCGGGTCGGCGTCGAGGCCGAGGCGGGCTTTGGCGAGTTGGTCGGGGTTGGCGTGCATGTGCAGTGGGCCTCGGGGCGGGGCGGCGAAAAGGGTACACTCGGCCCGGCGGGGGTCGCAACGCGAGTCAACTTCTCTCTGGTAGGATAGGTACGGCGTTTCGCACCGTCTATCTGTCGGCCCCCGCCCCCGAGATTCCCCGCATGTCGCGCACCTTCACGCTGGCTCTCACAATTCTGATCGCGGGGGGGGGGGGCGCGGCCGACAAGCCCCCTCCGGTCGCCGCCAAACAGGTCACGCTGAAGACGACTGGCACGCTCAAGGAGGTGGCCGCCGAACTGACCCAGCAGACCGGCCTCGCGTTCGACCTGACTGCGGTGGACGACAAAGCCAAAGTGAACGTGAACTTCAACAACGCGGCGGCGTGGACGGCCATCGAAACGATCGCGGATCAGGCGAACTGCTTCGTCTGGGTGTCCGGCAACACGGTGAAGTTGACCAAGCGGCCGAACGGCGTCGGGGCGGTGTCGAGCGGCATCGACGGCCCCTTCCGCGTGGTGGTGAAGAAGGTGATCGCCCGGCGCGATCCGGAATTGGTTGACGCCGAGTACGAGGTGCATTTGGAAGTGCAGTGGGAGCCGCGGTTCCCGGTCTACCTGATCGACACCGAGCCGAAGGCCACGGCGACCGTGAGCAAGGCGAAGGTGGTGGCGGACGCGGTGTCGGTGCGAGTGATCCCGAGCGGCTATTCTCACCCGGCAGTGGTGCGTCTGAAGAACGTGCCGCGGGCGGCAAAGGAGCTGGACGAACTGGCGTGCTCGTTCCGCGTGGTGGCGGCGGCGAAAATGCTGGCGGTGGAGTTCAAGGATTTGACCGGTGACAAGCCGGTGTCACAGACCATCGACGGCGTGAAGGTGACGCTCGACCCGGTGCAGGCGGCCGACAAGCGGGTCGAGTTCACCGTGACGGCCGAGTACCCGGAAGGGCACCCGGAGTTCGAAAGCTTCCAACTGTGGCACGCGGCCAACCCGTTTCGGCTGTATTCGCCGAACGACGCCACCGGCGGGCGGAAGCCGACCGGGCTGAACCTGGGCGAAGGCGGGCGGCGGCCGGCGATCGTGTACCAGTACGACGCGCCGAACGGCGGGGCGGTCGCGCTGCCGGACCTGAAAGGCTGGCGGGCGGTGTACCAGACCCCCGGCCCGATGAGCGAGCAGGAGGTGACGGTGACACTGAAGGGCATCGTGTTGCCGTGAAGTGCTCGGCTCGCTCCGCGAGCGGCCTTGTTCACACACACACGCTCGCGGCAAACACGATCCTGTAGAATTCCCATTCACCCTCCGTCGTCTGTACCCGCACCCGTCCGTGCCGCCCGGTCCCACCCGCCATGCCCCGCGACCTGATCCTCGGCACCGCCGGCCACATCGACCACGGCAAGACGTCGCTGGTGAAGGCGCTCACCGGCATCGACACCGACCGCCTGCCGGAAGAGAAGGCCCGCGGCATCACCATCGACATCGGGTTCGCCCACCTGACCCTGGGCGACTACCGGCTGGGCATCGTGGACGTGCCGGGGCACGAGCGGTTCGTCAAGAACATGCTCGCCGGGGCGACCGGGATCGATCTCGTACTCCTGATCGTCGCGGCCGACGACAGCGTCATGCCGCAGACCCGCGAACACCTGGAAATCCTGAAGCTGCTCGGCCTGCGGCACGGGGTCATCGCGCTGACGAAAGCGGACCTGGTGGACGACATCACGCGCGAGGTGGCCGAGTTGGAGGTGCGGGAGTTGGTGCGCGGGTCGTTCCTGGAAGACGCCCCCATCGTGCCCACGTCGGCGGTCACGGGGATGGGGTTGGAGGAGTTGAAGGAGAAGATTCGGGAGGTGTGCGAGCGGCTGGCTCCGGTTAGCCGCGAGCCACCGGCGAGCGCGTCCGACTCTCCCG
>JANNDF010000183.1:0-4734 GCA_031387445.1 Planctomycetia bacterium | reverse complement strand
CGCCTGCCGGGCGGCACAGATCAACAGTGCCGCCCGGCAGGCGGCACCTACTTCGTATCCCCCACCAGCACCTCGCGTTGCCGCAGGGCTTGCATCCGCTTCAGCCCGCCGCACTTGTCAATGTACGCGGCGAAGTCGGGCAGGCCGTATACGTACTCGTCGAGGAACTTCAGGAACCCGGCCTCGTCCTGCTCGGCCGTCAGCCACTGCTTCAGGTGTTGCTCGTCCGAGAAGTATTCGCCCGGCATGTTGCCCGGATAGCTGCCGAACGGCACCTCGCACACGGCATCGACGCACAGGAACGGGATCTGCGTGGTGTGCGGGTCGCGGCGCATTTCGGCGTGTGGGACCAGTCGTTCGCAGGTGATGATGAGCCGCTTGGCGGCGCGAGCGAGGTCGATGTCGGCCACGCTCGTTCCCTTGAACCGGCAGTTGCCGTAGCGGTCCGATTCGTGAACGTGAATCGCCGCGACATCCGGATAGAGCGCCGGCACCGCCACGAGTTGTTCGCCGGTGAACGGGCAGGTGATCGCCTTCGCCGCACTTTTGGCGAACGTGTCGGTGCCCTGCATCGACCGCGTGACGGCGAACGGCACCCCGATGGCCGCCGCCGCGAACCGCAACGCCAGCCCGTAGTTGCTCCACTCCTGCGTTTCCAGTTCGCCGCTCTGGATCACCCGGCGGGCGTGCGGCGACAAGCCGCGGGCTTCCAGGCCGAGCACATACGAGATGTCCACCTTCGCCAGCGTCTTGCCGCGGCCGTTGCGGTTGCCGGCACACAGCACCTCGAAGTCGTGCGTGGCGGTGTGACCGGCAAAGCCCAAGTTCTGTTTGCCTTGCCGTAGGATTTCGTGCAACACGGCGGTGGGGATGCGGTTGCTGCCGAACCCGCCGCTGCAAAAGTAATCGCCGTCGTGGACGAGTGCCTTCACCGCGTCGGCCACGCTCATGACCTTATCGACGAGCGCCCGCGGCTTGGCGGCGAACGCTTGGCGTGCGGAATCGGACGCGGGAGAGGTGAACGGGACGGACATGGAGAGGCACCGCGAACGAAGTGCGGTGAATATACGGTGAACCGGCTTCCAACCTCTACGACTGGTACTCCCGCAGCAGCGCCCGGAAGCGCGGGTCTTTCCGCACGGCATCCAGTTGCCGGTCTTGCACCATCGCGCGGAAGTCGCGGTAGCCGAGTTCCACCGCCGTTCGCAGCGTCCGCAGGGCCAGGTCGGGCTGTTTGAGCGAGGCGTACCGGCAGGCCAGGTTGTAGTGGGCGTCCGGGTCGGCCGGCCGCAGTTGCACCAGTTTCTGCTCGGCCATCAGCCCTTCCTTGTGCATCCCCTTCGACGCCAGGTCCTGGGCGTACACCCGCAACACGTCGGCGAAGTCGGGCACGGCGGTCAAGACGCCGGAGAAGAAAGCCAACTCGAAATCCAATTGCGACCGTTCCGCGAGCATCGCCAACACCGACCCCTGTGGCGGGTTCGAGGCGTGCGACCGCTTGCTCGGGTGTGCCATCAGGTTGTCCCCGTCGGGGTGGACTCGCGGGCGATTCGTTCGTCCCACCCCTGCGCGATTATACCCCCGGAACGGCGGGTGGCAAACGAGAGGGGCGGCGGGAGTTGGTGAACTGATTGCGCGCGGTCGGATTACGCCAGCCGGACGAGGTGGGAAGGTTGCGGAAGAGGGACGGGTGGTTGTCACTCCTGCCACCGAGCGGTTATGCTCTGCGTATGGCTTCTCCGTCGCCCGACACGGTGAACTACACCGCCGAACCGCCTGTCGTCACCACTGGTGGCTTGCCGGCCATTGGCGGGTACGAGGTGCTAGAGTTGGTCGGCCGCGGCGGGATGGGGAAGGTGTACCGTGCCCGGCACACCCAACTCGGCCGCACCGTCGCCATCAAGGTGATGACGCAGGAGCAGGACGAGCGGCTGACCGCCCGCTTCCGCGACGAGGCCCGGGCCGTCGCCAAACTCCAGCACCCGAACATCGCGCAACTGTTCGACACCGGCACCGCCGACGGCCGCCCGTACTACTCGCTGGAGTTCGCCGACGGGGGCACGCTCGCCGGGCGGTGGGACGGGAAACCGCAAGACCCCTCGGCCGTCGCCGTGACGATGGAGTGTGTGTCGCGGGCCATCCAGTACAGCCACGAGCACGGCATCCTGCACCGCGACCTGAAGCCGGGCAACGTGCTGCTGGCCGGCGACGGCACGCCGAAGGTGGCCGACTTCGGGCTGGCCAAGGAGTTGCCGTCGGTCGCCCCCGCCGCCACCACAATGCCCGGATTGGCGGCCCACACCCGCACCGGCGAGATCGTCGGCACGCCGGCGTACATGCCACCGGAGCAGGCGTCCGGCGTCAGTTCCACCCTCACCGCCGCGGCGGACGTGTACGCCCTCGGCGCGATGCTGTACGAGGGTCTGACCGGCCGCCCGCCGTTCCAGGCGCCCGACGCGCTCCAGACGTTGTTCCTGGTACTCGCCTCCGAACCCGTCCCGCCGAAGGCGCTTCAACCCAAACTGCCCTCCGACCTGAACACCATCTGCCTGAAGTGTCTGGAGAAGCAGCCGAAGAAGCGGTACACCACCGCGGGCGAACTGGCCGACGACCTGCGGCGGTATCTGAACGGCGAGCCGATCGTCGCCCGGCCGGTCGGCCGCGTCGAGCGGGCGGTGAAGTGGGCGAAGCGGAACAAGGCCGGGGCGGCGCTGGTGGGCGTGTCGGCCGTGCTGCTGGTGGCGCTGGTGGCGTTCGCAGTGGTGCAGGTGGTGAGCGCCGTGCTACTGAAGGAGGCGAACGACCAACTGGCGGCGAAGAACGGCGAACTGGAGCGGGCGAACGCGGACCTGGTGCAATCGAAGGGCGAGACGGAGACCATGCTCGGTTTCGCGCTGGAGAAGATGGACGAGTACCACTTCACCCTGTCCGACAAACTCCGCGACTTGCCGCGGGGGGAGAACCTGCGGATCGAGGTGCTGGAAGCCGCCCAGAAGTCGCTCGACGAACTGTACACCGCCAACCCCACGCGGCAGCAGGTGTGGGAGTACCTCATGCGGGGGTATCAGAAGTTGGGCACCGCCTACAACCAGGTGGGCCGGTTCGAGCCGGCGGTCGCGGCGTACACCCGCGGCCGTGAGGTGGCCGGCCGCTCGCACGCCGCCCGCCCGGAGGACCTCGCACCCCGCGCCGTCCACGCCACCCTCACCTTGCAGTTGGCGACCAGCCTGACCGCTCTCGGCCGCGATTCCGACGCGGACCGCGAGTACGACGCCGGGGAGCGGGCGGCCGACGAGTTGGAAGCGACGCACCCGAACGAGGAGGACGTCATCCAACTCGGTATGATGGCGAACGTGCGGCGGGCCATTCGGGCGGCGGAGGCGGGCGAGGTCGCTCGGCTACAAATGTATTACGGCAAGTGGGCCGACCTGAACCGCAAGCTCGCCCGCCTGCACCCGGACCAGCCGAAGTACCCGCTCGCCGCGGTCGGCCACGACCTCACCCGCGTCGGCCTACTCGCCCAGTTGAAGCGGTTCGACGACGCCACGCAGGTGTTGACCGAGGCCGAGGGCACTCTCAAGAGTCTGCCGGCCGACCGCACGCCGAAGGCCCGGTGGACGTGGGCCGGGTATCACGACGCGGTGGCCAGCCTGCACTACCAGCAGGATCGGCCGGCCGAGGCGGTGGCCGCCTATCGCCTCGCCCTGGCCGAGTACGAGGGCCTGGCGAAAGACTTCGCGAACAGCCCGAACTACCGGCACAGTGTCATCAACACCTGGTCGAACATTGGGATGGTGTGGACGTTCGGGGGGAAGCCGGCGGACGGCCGGGCGGCGTACGAGACCGCCCGCGACCTCGCCGCCGCACTGGTGCGAGACTTCCCCGAGTCCACCCAGTACAAGGACATGCTCGCCGCGATCGAGAAGCGCCTCCGCCCGCCCCCGCCGGAGAAACCGTGATGGCCGACCGGAACGAGTCCGTCCTCGCCTCCCGGCTGGACGCCATCCCCACCCGCTGGAGCCTGGTGCAACAGGCCCACGGTGCGCCGCTGAATGCCACCGCCGCCCGGCAGGCGCTGGTGTTGCGGTACGCCAAGAGCATCCGCCGGTACGTCGGCGGCATGGTGAAGAGCACCGAGGACGCCGACGAGTTGGCGCAAGACGTGGTCATGCGGCTGATGAAGGGCGACTTCGGTGGCGCCGACCCGACCCGCGGGCGGTTCCGCGACCTGCTGAAGACCGCCACCCGCAACATGGTTCACAACCACTGGGCGAAAGCGAACCGCCGCAAGACCGCCGACGCCGATCTGGATTTGGTGGGGAAGGAAGAAGACGACCCGCGGTGGGACGCCGAGTGGCAGGCCAACGTGCTCGATCACGCCTGGGCCGCGCTGAAGGAGTCGGAGAAGAAGACGCCGACGAGTCCGTCGTACACGCTGCTCAAACTGCGGGCCGAGTTCCCGGACGCGACGAGCGACGAACTGGCCGAGAAACTGGGGGCGAAGACGAAGACCGCCGTGCGGGCGGACGCCTGTCGGCAGATGTTGCGACGAGCGCGGCTGCGGTTCGCTGAGGCGCTGGTGACCGAAATCGGTGTCGGGCTGGCCGACCCGTCACCCGCACGGGTGGCGGAGGAACTGGCGGCGCTCGGTCTACTCGGCTACGTGCAGGACTTCCTGCCGACCGACTGGGCGACGAGCGGAGAGTTGAAGGAGTAACGCCGGTTCGCCGCGAG
>JANNDF010000091.1:0-1270 GCA_031387445.1 Planctomycetia bacterium | reverse complement strand
GAGCCTCTCACTCGCTCGCCTGCGGCTCGCGGCTACGAAGGCAACTCACCAGTGGCTGTTCGGCCCCTGGGGGACGTTCACGTCGGCGGCGGTGGCGTCCCACTCGGTCCAGCCGGGCGGCGGGCCGGTGTCGCGGAACGGGGCGGTCAACTCGTCGAACTCGGCCAGCGTCTTCAGCATCGTGAACCGATGCTGCACCACCTTCGGCATCCGCAGCGACTTCGTGTACCAGCTCGCCACCTTGCGGAACTGCGCACAGCCGGGGTACTCGTGCCCCCGCCACTCGATCAGCCGCACGAGGTGCGTTCGCATGAAGTCGAGCCGATCCAGATAACTGCCGCGACCGCCAGGATCGCCGGTTCGCACCCACGAGTCCAGTTGGCGGAAGAACCACGGGTTCGCCAGCGCCCCGCGGCCGATGGCAATGCCGTGGCAGCCGGTTTCTTCGACCAACTTCGCAGCGTCTGAGATGCTCCGCACGTCGCCGTTGCCGAACACCGGGATGCGCTCCACCGCTTCCACCACCGCCCGGATGCCGGCCGGGTTGATCGACCCGCCGAACCCTTGCTCCCGCGTACGGCCGTGGATCGTCACCGCCGCCACGCCGATCTTCTCGAACTCGCGGGCGAAGTATGGGGCAGTCTGGTTCGCGTCGTCCCAGCCCAGCCTCATCTTCACCGTGACCGGGATCGTTACCGCGTTCACCACCTGTTCCACCAGCTTCACCGTGCCCCCGCTGGTATCGCACATCATGGCCGACCCGCCGCCGGTCTTCACCACCTTGCGAACCGGGCAGCCCATGTTGATGTCAATGAGCGTGGCCCCGTACCCTTGCAGCCACCTGGCGGCGTCGGCCCTCTCGCGAGGGTTGCTGCCGAAGATCTGCACGCTCAGCGGGCGGTCGTCCGGGCCGGTGACGAGCAGTTCGAGCGTGTTCTTGGACTTCTCCAGAATCGCCCGTGCGTTCACGAGGTCGGTGGTACACAGGCCGACCCCGCCGATCTCGCGGACGGAGCGGCGGAACGGGTAGTTGGTGTACCCGGCGAGCGGGGCGAGGACGAACCGCGACGCGAGCGGGACGTTCCCGATGCGGAACGGTTCGCGGTAGGCGGCCGGCGGCGCGGGCAGCGGTGCGAGAACGGTAGACATGTGGGATAGTTTAGCAGTGCGACCAAAGACCCCCAGGCCGACGGCCTGGGCTGAGGGAGATCGGCCCGTTGGGCCTCAAACCGATCTCAGGCCCGAAGGGCCGTACTCCCTCAGCCCAGGC
>JANNDF010000090.1:0-2404 GCA_031387445.1 Planctomycetia bacterium | reverse complement strand
GCCTCGCGGCTAACCGGGATTGGTTACACCTCTTTCACCACGATCCGGTTGCCTTCCACCTCCACCACCTGCACGCGGGTGCCGGCGGTGATGAACCCACCGTCGCTCACCACGTCCACGTACTCGTCCCCGAACTGCACCGTGCCCGCGGGCCGCAGCACGGTACTCGACACGCCAATAGCCCCGAGCAGCGCGGCGGCCTGGGCGGCACCGGGCATGATGGTCGGGTCCACCGCCTCGCGGTCGGCGGTGGGGGCCAGCACCATGCGGTTGGCCACCGGCATTTTCGGCAGGAAGCGGGCGATGAGGAACGCCCCGACCGCCGCCCCGATGAGGGCGAAGACGTACACCGCCGCCCGCTTGCCCACCTCGAACCACGCCGCCCCGTCCTCCGGGAAGCGCTCCATCGTGATGAGTACGATGGCCGACAGCATGGACAGGATGCCCACCACACCCGGCACGCCGAAGCCGGGGAAGACGAACACTTCGAGGATGACGAGGATCAGGCCGAACACGAACAGCAGCCCGGCCAGCCACGCCAGCCCGCTGACCGGCGCCCACGCCCAGAACAGCAGGAGGAACGCGAGGGCGGCGATGATGCCGGGCACTACCGTGCCGGGCACCTTCAGTTCCAGGATCAGCCCGATGAACCCGAGGATGACCAGAATGGTGGTGATGACCGGGTTCTGCAAGACGGTGCGGAACTGGCTGATCAGGTCCGGGGTGGCGTCGTCGGCCTTGTCGACGCCGTACCGCGGGTAGACGTCGGACAGACTGGTGCCGTCGATGACCGTGCTCACCAGCCCGTACTTCTTGGCCTCGCTCGCCGTCAGCTTGAGCAACTCGCCCTTCTTCTTGACGGTGCCCTCTTCGTTCCACTCGGCCTTCTCCGCGACCGCCTGAGACTTCGGCATCACGGCCGTCCGCCGACGGTCTTTCGCCCCCCGCACCAGTACCAGTTCCAGGTCCTTGTCCACCATCCCGCGGAACAGGTTGGCCGGCAGGTTCTGCTTCTCGGCCAGGTCCGCCAGCATGGGGGAGAGCACCTCCGCCCCCTGGTTGGTCTTCATCATGTACGGGCCGAAGTCGCCGAGTGTGCCCTCCGGCGTGCCCTCGCCCATGCCCTTGCGGGTGCTCATAACGATTTCCGAACAGCCGAGGGCCACGAACACCGACGTGTTGTTCGCGTTGTTCGGGATGAACGCCACGATGCGGACGGCCTTCTCGCCCTCTTGCAGCTTGATGAGTTCGCCGGCCAGGTCGCGGGCGGCGGAGGCGTCCCCCTCGTCGCACTCCAGTTGCAGGAAGAGCAGGTTGTACCCCCGTCCGGCCTCCTGCTTGACGGTGCGGACGAGCGTTTCGGCCGTCTGCTTGGACAGGGCGTCTCGCAGCACATACCGAAAAGCCTTCGGCGCCTTCCCGTGGAGCGGGTCGTCGCGGAGTGAGCCGGGGGCCACGTTCAGCAGTACGGCCAGGTCGCTCACGCTCTGGGCGGACAACTTCCGCAGGCCGAACTGCCCCATCCGGTCGGAGGAATACAGCCCGACCACGCCGGCCTCGCCCCCCGGCACCGGTGTGGTGTTGGTGGCGGTGCCGCCGTCCTTCTCGAACTTCGCCTTGTCGAGCGAGTCGTAGTACCAGTCGGCCTTGTTCTTCTGGCCGATCATCAGCCGCACCGTCTTGTCGTACATCTTCCGCACGACGGCGAAGTGGGCCGGCTTGGTGTCGCGGAGGAGCGTCTCGTACCCCTTCACCGGCAGGCCTTCGAGCGGTTCGGCCCCGGCCGGCACCACCTCGCCGACGCTCGCCTCCTTGCTCATCGCCAGTTCGTTGCAGCACAGGGCCGGTAGCACGGCGTGCCCGCTCAGCTTGCCGGACACGAACGCGACGGTGTTCACGTCCTTCCACCGCTGGATGGCGTCGCCCAGGTCGGCACACGCCCCGTAGCTGGCGCTGGCGGTCGGCTGGTCTTTGGGGGTGAACCAGAAGATGACCTTCGACGGGCGGTCGGTCCCGCTGGCGAGGGCGGCGTTCACCCGCTCCTTGATCTGATCCACTTGCTTCGTGTCCAGGTTGCCCTCCACCCGCACGAGCAGGCCGACATCGCCCCCCTGGGCGGCCGCCACCGCCGCCCACCCGAGCAGCCCGACCACGCACCACAGCAGACGTGCCGGCATCGCATCCCCTCGGTATCGTTGCACCGATTATAACTCGGCGACGGAAGCGGAGCAAAAAGGGCGAAGAGACCTACCCCCCGTCCCCCTTCCTCCCAGGAAGGGGGTGTCCGAGAATCCCAGGGCGTTGCCCGGGGCTGAGGGAGGTCGGCCCATCGGGGCGTGTGGGGTGGCTGTGTTGGTGCACCCGACCAAACACGGCCAACGGCCCGCCCTGCCGCAGCCCAGGG
>JANNDF010000085.1:0-1331 GCA_031387445.1 Planctomycetia bacterium | reverse complement strand
GCCTGGGCTGGGGGAACGACCCTTATCAGGGTCGGAAACCTTCCGCCCCGAAGGGGCGGTTCCCAAAGCCCAGGCCGTGAGGCCTGGGGATCTTCGGAGTCCCCCATGCGTGCCCTTCCCCTGCTGCTCCTCCTCGCGTCCGTCGCCCCCGCCGCCGACTGGCCGCAGGTCCTCGGGCCGAACCGCGACTCCACCACCCCGGACAAGATCCCGGCCTGGAAGGACAAGCCGAAGGAGTTGTGGAAGAAGCCCGTCGGTGAAGCGCACAGCTCGCCGGTGGTGGCGAACGGGCTGGTGTACGTGTTCGCCAAAGTGGACAAAGAGGAGGCCGAATCGCTCACCGCGTACGACGCCAAAACCGGCGACGAGAAGTGGACCGAGAAGTACGAGCGGCCGAAGTTCACCCCGCCGTTCGGCAACGGCCCGCGGGGCACCCCGACGGTGGACGGCGACCGCGTCTACACCTACGGCAGCACCGGCAAGCTCACCTGCTGGGACGCCAAGACCGGCAAGCAGAAGTGGCAGACCGACATGCTGAAGGAGTTCGGGGCGAAGAACCTGTTCTTCGGCGTGTCCACCTCGCCCACGGTGGTCGGCAAGGTGGTGGTGGTGATGGTCGGCGGGAAGGGGGCGGGGGTCGTCGGGGTGGACAAGGAGACGGGCAAGGCGGTGTGGCAAACGACCGACGACCGGGCCAGCTACGCCTCGCCCATCGTGGTCGGCGACAAGAACCCGGAGTTGGTGTTCCTGACCGGCGATCACGTGCGGAGCCTGAAGGCCGACCTGGGCAAGCAGGTGTGGCAGCACCCGTTCGTGGACGCCCTGTTGGAGAGCAGCACCACCCCAGTGAAGGTGGGCGACCTGTACGTCGTCGGGTCGGTGAAGTCCGGCTCCATCGGCGTGCGGGTGAAGGGCGCCGAGGTGGAACAGGTTTGGAAGAACGAAAAGCTGACGTGCTACTTCAGCACCCCGGTGGCGGTCGGCGACCACCTGTACATGGTGAACGGCGAGGCCAAGTTCCCCGGCGGCACGCTCACCCTGCGGTGCGTCGAGGCGAAGACGGGCAAGGTGATGTGGGAGAAGAAGGACGTGGGCACTTACCACGCCGCCCTGGTGAAGACGGGTGACGGAAAACTACTCATGCACGACGACAAGGGCAACTTGAAACTGCTGGAGCCGAACGACAAGGAGTATAAGGAACTGGCGACAGCGACCGTGTGCGGCGAGACGTGGGCGCACCCGGCGGTGAGCGACGGTAAGGTGTACCTGCGGGACAACAAGACGCTGTACTGCTTCCAGGTGGGGGAGTGAGACGAGCCGGAAGCGTGAGC
>JANNDF010000081.1:0-3374 GCA_031387445.1 Planctomycetia bacterium | reverse complement strand
GCGGCGGGTGGCGGCGTCCCTACTGAAGCAGGACCCCAAGCGGGGGAGCATCAAGGCCAAGCGGCTGACCGCCGCCTGGGACCCCGACTACCTCCGCCAAGTGCTCCAAGGATTCAAGCCAAATAAGATGCGTTGACCCTGCCCCCACAGCTCATCGATGGGCTTGCCGCTCGGCAGCACGCTGATCGGCCGGCCGTTGTTCAGGTACTGCGCCTCCGTGTCCACGCCGAGGTGCTGGTACACGGTGGCGAGCATATCCTGCGGCGACTTCGGGTTCGTTTTCGGGAACGCACCCTTGCTGTCGGATTCGCCCACCACGATGCCGCCCTTCACCTTGCCGCCGGCCACCGCCGCACTGAACACGCCGGGGTAGTGGTCGCGGCCGGCGTCGGCGTTCACCTTCGGCGTGCGGCCGAACTCGCCCCACGCCAGCACCAGCGTGCTTTCCAACAGCCCGCGGTCGTCCAGGTCGTCAATCAGCGCGGAGTACGCCTTGTCCCACCGCGGGAGGAACCCCTCCCGCAGCGACTCGAATCCCTTCACGTGCGTGTCCCACCACCGCAAGTCCACCGTGACGAGCCGCACACCCGCCTCCACCAGCCGCCGTGCGAGCAGCATCCGTTGCGCCCAGTTCGGGCACCCGCAGCGGTTGCTCGCCTTCGGGTCGAACGCCGGAGTGAAGCCGTACCGCTCTCGCACCTTCGGCGGCTCCTTGTCCAGGTCGAAGGCGTCGCGAGCGGCGTTCGAGGTCAGAATCTCCCACGCCTTCTGTTGGTGACGGTCGGCGGCGAGCATCTGCCCTGACCCGTCCATGTCTCGCCGGAGGGTGTCGAAGTCGGCGAGTAGCGCTTTGCGGTCGGTCAGTTTCTCCGCCGTCACGCCTTGAGCGGGGGCGAAGTTCGGCAGCTTGAACGGGCCGACGGACGCGGGGTCGGCTTGCGTCTCGAACGGCTTGTGCGTCGGCCCGAGGTACGCGCTGCCGGCACCGGGCACCACCCGCGGGATCATCACGTAGCTGGGCAGGTCGGTACTCAGGTGCCCGAGTTGCTTCGACACGATCGAGCCGAGGCTGGGGTGGCTGTTCTCGTCCGGCACCGGGCCGGGGCCATACCCGGTGAAACAAATCTGGTCGCCCGTGCTGTGCCCGGCATCCTCGTGAGTCAGGCTGCGGACGATACTCCACTTGTTCATCCGCTTCGCCGACATCGGCAGCATGTCGGACAGCGTGATGCCGGTCGCACTGGTCGGCATGGTGCCGAACTCGCCGCGGATTTCCACCGGGGCGTCCGGCTTCGGATCCCACATGTCGATGTGGCTCGGCCCGCCCCGCATCCACAGCAGGATGACCGACTTCACCGGCGTGCCCTTCTTCTCTTCCGCCCGCAGCAGGTTCGGTAGCGCGAGGCCGGCAGCACCCAGCGCACCCATACGCAGGAACGAGCGACGGGACGGCGAACGGAGCGAGGCGCGGAAATCGGCGCAACCGGGAAGCGGGGAGGGCATGTCGGCGGCTCAAATGGAATGGGGAGCCAGGCGGGGAACCCAAGTATGACGTGCGGCAACGGGGTGTGCAAGTGTGCGAGCGGTTCGGGTGCGATTCGCCTTGACCGCTGCCGCCGGTCGCTTAAAACTATACCCGCGGGCGTTTAGCTCAGTTGGCTAGAGTACCACATTGACATTGTGGGGGTCACTGGTTCAAGCCCAGTAACGCCCATCCGCCACAAGGGCCGCAATCCGAAGGGGTTGCGGCCCTTGCTGTTGTCCGCAAGCACCTCGCCAACCCGACCTGCCTCGTGCCCAACGGGGTAACTCCGGACCACGAATTCCGGCCCTTCCGATTCTGCACCCACTTCTTGAAGCGCAACGGCGGCGGGAATAAGGTCACAATGGTACGGAAGCGCCTTCACTCTTGGACTAAAACTGTGCCCCCCGAGCCGGTCGATCTGACTCGCGTTCGCACCGTCCCGCTACAACTGCGGCCGAACAAGGTGTCGAGGACGAACTTCGCTCGCCCTCCACAGTGTGGGCAATCGGCGGCCGACTTCCTGGCGGGGTTGCCGGACATTCTGGCCGGTGCGGATTTTCGCCGAGTCGTTGAGGCCGTCGTGCGCGCCCGGCGGAACGGCCGCCCTGTCGTGTTCGGGTTCGGCGCCCACGTCCTGAAATGCGGACTGAGTCCGGTCGTGATCGATCTGATGGAAAGGGGGGTGATTACGGCTGTCGCGACGAACGGCTCCGGGGCGATTCACGACTTCGAGTTGGCCCTGATCGGCGAAACGTCCGAAGACGTGGCGGCGGGGCTGAAGGACGGCACCTTCGGGATGGTGAAAGAGACCGGCGAGCTGATGCACACCGCCATCAACCGGACCCTCGACCGCCCGGCCGCCGGTTTGGGCGAACTTTTCGGCGAGCAACTCGACCTGATCGATGCCCCGAACCGCGAATTGAGCGTGGCTGCTGCTGCTCGAAGGCTGAGGTTGCCGTTCTGCGTACATGTCGCCATCGGCACTGACATTATCCACATGCACCCGACGGCCGACGGTGCCGCACTCGGCCGGGCGAGCTTCAACGACTTCAAGTTACTGTGTGGGGTGGTGAAGGGGTTGAGCGGCGGGGTGTACCTGAACGTCGGCTCGGCGGTCGTACTGCCCGAAGTGTTCCTGAAGGCGTTCACCGTCGCCCAGAACTTGGGGGCGAACCTGCACGACTTCACCACCGTGAACATGGACATGATCGCCCACTACCGGAGCGGGGAAAACGTGGTCCGTCGCCCGCCGACAGTTG
Organism: Planctomycetia bacterium; assembly: GCA_031387445.1. Taxonomy (GTDB): domain Bacteria; phylum Planctomycetota; class Planctomycetia; order Gemmatales; family Gemmataceae; genus JALHQU01. Next base: position 590 of record JANNDF010000081.1, on the reverse strand, counting down.
GTGGGTTAGGCTTCAACCTGATCGGCCGGCACGAGATCATGCTGCCCCTGTTGGCCCAGGCGATCGTTGAGGAGCTTGGCTGACGTGTGGACACCCCGCAACAAACTGCTCCTCTGGCCGGAACTGCTGGCCGTGCGTGATGCCGTTCGCGACACCGGTCAAGTCGTGGTGTGGACGAACGGCACCTTCGACCTGTTGCACCCCGGCCATGTGAGCAGCCTCCAACAGTCGCGGGCGCTCGGAGACGTGCTGGTGGTCGGCCTCAACTCGGACCGTTCGGTGAAGGCGTACAAGGGGCCGACGCGACCGATCTTGAGCGAACTCGAGCGAGCCGCCATGCTCGCCGCGTTGGAGTGTGTCGATTACGTCATCATCTTCGACGAGGACACGCCCACCGAGTCCCTGGCGAAACTGCAGCCGGACATTCACTGCAAAGGGGCCGAGTACGCCCCGCCGCACGGACGCCCTGTGCCCGAGCGGGGCGTGGTGGAGGCCTACGGCGGGCGGATTGAATACCTGCCCCTCGTGCCGGGAGTGAGCACGACGGAGTTGTTGAAGAGGATTCAGTTTGCCACAGGTGGACCCGGATG
>JANNDF010000067.1:0-2554 GCA_031387445.1 Planctomycetia bacterium | reverse complement strand
TTTCAGCAGCCCGTCCAACTCGTCCACCAGTTTGCCGAAGTGGGCGAGCGCCGCGTTCACCGGCTCCGGGGTGGCCATGTCCACGCCCGCATCGCGGAGCAAATCGAGCGGGTCTTTGCTGCTGCCGCCCTTCAAGAAGTTCAGGTACGCTTCCAACTCGGCCTTGCCGCCGTTCACCACGCGGTTGCTCAGCGCGATCGCGGCCGCCAGCCCGGTGGCGTACTTGTACACGTAGAAGGCATTGTAGAAGTGCGGGATGCGGAGGCACTCCAGGCTCAGTTCGTCGTCGATGGTCATGCCCGGCCCGAGGTACGCTTCGAGCAGCTTGCGGTACTCGGCGCGGAGGGCGTCGAGGGTGAGCGGTTCGTTCCGCTCGGCCATCGCGTGAATCAGCATCTCGAACTCGGCGAACATCGTCTGCCGCACAATCGTGCCCCGCATGCCGTCGATCTCGCGGTTCAGGAAGTACGCCCGCTCCTGGTCGCTCTTCGCCTGCTGCATGTAGTGCCGCGTCAGCAGTTGCTCGTTGAACGTGCTGGCCACCTCGGCCACGAAGATGGTGTAGTTGGCGTACTGGTACGGCTGGCCCTTGCTGAAGTGCGTGTGCAGGCTGTGCCCGGCCTCGTGCGTGAGCGTGTAGACGTGATCCAGCACGTCCGGCTGGTAGTTCATCAGGATGTACGGGTCCGAGTCGTAGCACCCGGACGAGAACGCCCCGCTCCGCTTGCCCTTGTTCTCGTAGCGGTCGCACCAGCGGCCTTGCAGTCCCTTCGTGACCGTCTCGATGTACCTCGACCCGAGCGGGGCGAGGGAATCCACCACCGTGCCCACGGCGTCGTCCCACTCGGTCGTGCGGCGGAAGTCGGTCAGGATGGGAACATAGGTGTCGTAGAAGTGCAACTTGTCCAGCTTCATCGCCCGCCGCCGCACCTCGTAATACTTGTGGACCTTCGGCAGGTTCGCCCGCACCGCCGAGATCAGGTTGTCGTACACGCTCACCGGCACCTGATCGGGGAACAGCGACGCCTCGCGGGCGCTGGCGTAGTTCCGCACCTTCGCCGCGTACACGTCCTGCTTCACGCTCCCGCTCAGGGTGGCGGCCAGCGTGTTCGCGTGGTCTTTGAACTCGGCGTAATACTGGTGGAACGCCGCCTTCCGCACCTCGCGGTCGGGGTTCTCCAGGCACCGCGAGTAGCTGCCGTGGCTCAACTCGATGGTCTGCTCGCCGATCTTGATGGTGCCGAACTTCATGTCGGCGTTCGTGAGCTGGCCGAACGCCTCGCGGGCCGTCTGAGCCGATTCCATCTGAAGTGCCAGCAGTCGCTCTTCCTTCTCGCCGAGCGTGTGCGGTTTGTATCGGGCCAGCCGGTTCAGTGACAGTCGATAGTCACTCAACTCCGGGGCGGCGGTGTACGCACTCAGCGTCTCTTCCGGCAGGGCCAGCAGTTCCGGGCGGATGGAGCTGGCCGCCTCCATCGCCTTCGCCGCCACGCCCAGGTAGCGGCCCTTCATGCCCTGGTAGGTGCCGTTCGCCACGTCCTCGGTCTCTTTCAGAAACGCATACGTGCCGACGCGGTCCCCGGCCCGGTCGAACGCGGTGTCGAACCGCAGGCAGTCGGCCACCACCGCCGGCCCGTCGCCCAGTTTGCCGCGGAACTTGGCGTAGCCCTCGACCGTCTTCTCCCACTCGGCGAACGCCGCTTCCCACTCGGCATCGGAGCGGAACAGGCTGGACAAATCCCAGGTGTGCTCGGCGGGCACCTCGGAACGGAGCGGCAGGCGGGTCGCGGTCATAGGCTGATCCTTCGTGCGGTGGAACCGGGAACGCAGTGGCCGGGTGGGAGTCAAACACACCCGGCCACTGCGTTCCCGGATCCAGTCAGTGTACGCCTGGAGCACCGCCCCGTGATTCGCCTGCTGTTCGCCCTGGCCGTGCTGCTTTCGGCGGCGCTCACGTTCACCGTGCAGCCGCTCGTCGGCAAGCAACTGCTGCCGCTCGCCGGCGGCACGCCGGGGGTGTGGAACACCTGCCTCGTGTTCTTCCAGGCGGTATTGCTGCTCGGCTACCTCACCGCCCACGTCATCACCACGCGGGTTCACGGCGTGCGGAAGCAAGTGCTGGTTCACGCGGCGGTGCTGGCGGTCGCGGGAGTGGTGTTGGTGGTGGGCGGGCTGCTGAGGCCGAACGAGGCGTTGCTGCCGGCTGACACCGAAGCGCCGGTCGGGTATCTGCTGCTGGTGCTGCTGGTGGCGGTGGGCGCACCGTTCCTGGCACTCAGCGTGACTGCCCCGCTGTTGCAGTCGTGGTTCGCCCGCGGCGGCGGCAACCCGTACCCGCTGTACGCGGCGTCGAACCTGGGCAGTTTCGGCGGGCTGATCGCCTACCCGCTGCTCGTCGAGTCGACGCTCACTCTGGTGGATCAGCGGTGGCTGTGGGCGGTGGGGTTCGCGGCGGCGGCGGGGCTGGTGGTGGTGTGCGGGTGGGTGTCCCGTAGCCGCGAGCCGACGGCGAGCGCGTCCGCCCCACACCACCGCTTCCGCGCGAACCCGCCGG
>JANNDF010000061.1:0-3127 GCA_031387445.1 Planctomycetia bacterium | reverse complement strand
CCCGCTGGAAGGGCAGGGTGCCGACACCGGCGGCGGCGATCAGGCGGAACAGGTCGCGGCGGTCCACGCTCATGACGGACTCCCGGTGGGGGAGAGAGGGTGGACACAGGATATGCACGACCGGGCGGCGCGGGGATGCCGCGCCGCCCGGTGTGTGAACTGATGTGCGGTCAGCCGACGTACACGCCGGGCGAACCGCTCGCCGGAGCGGTGTCGCTGCCGAAGCGTATGACGGGCGTGGAGCCATCGAGCGGGGTGACGAAGAACGAAGCGGTCAGGGCGATGCTCGGCAGGGCGAACGCCTTCACGTGCGGGCCACCGCCCGGCCCGGCGCCGGTGATCAGGTCCGGGGTGCCGTCGTTGTTCACATCGCCCACCGCCACCCGCACCCCGCCGGTGAACGTCTTGTCGTAGGCGACGAACGAGGCGGTTTCCTGGCCGAGCGAGTTGAACGCCTTCACCTGCGGTTCGCTGCCCGCCCCCGCCCCGGTGAAGATCTGCCCGCCGCCGACGGTCACTTACACCCCGCCGGTGAACCCGGGATCGTAGGCGAGGAAGTTGAGGGTGTTCTGGCCGGTGCTGCCGTCGAACACCCGCACGTGTGACGTGCCGCCGGCGCCCGCCCCAGTGATGATGTCCGCGGTGCCGTCGCCGGTCACGTCCCCGACGGCCACGGTGACACCGCCGCTGAACGTCTTGTCGTAGGCGAAGAATCCGGACAAGTTGTTGCCGGAGTTGTCGAACACTTTGACGTGCGGGCCGCCGCCGGCTCCCGCCCCGGTCACAATCCGCCCGCCGCCGACGGCCACGAACACCCCGCCGGTGAAGCCGATGTCGTAGGCGAAGAAGTTGAGCACGTCCTGGCCGGTGGCGCCGTCGTACACCTTCACGTGCGGGCTGCCACCTGGCCCGGCCCCGACGACCGTTTCCGGGATGCCGTCGCCGTTCAGGTCACCGGTGGCGACGGTCACGCTGCCGGTGAAATTGGGGAACGGGGCGAACTCGCGGCTGGAGCCGTCTGTCGGGTTGTACACCTTCACCGTGCCGCCCACGGCGGTCGCGTACCGCGGGCGGAGCGTCGGGGTGGTCGGCGCCGGGGTCGCCGGCAAGGCGGCGGCAAAGCTGGCGATCGCCAGGACGCTCGGGTTGCCGGCCGGGTCCACCCCCGCCCCATCCGGCAGGCCCACTTGCACGCTGGGGGCGGTCGGGGTGATGACCGCGAAGTAGGACGCCCCGCTGCCACCGAACTGGCTGAGTGTGGCGTTCGCCAGCCCCAGTTGCGCCGGCGTGAACGCGGTCACCGCCTCGCTGAAGGAGATGGTGATGGTGACCGGTGTGCCGACGACGAACGAGGCGGTGGGGAGGATCTGGACTGTCGGGCGGGTGGTGTCCGGGGGGACGACGGGCGGCGGCGGGGTGATCGTGTCGGTGTCGGTGGCCGTGTTGTTTGTGACGTCCGGATCGAAAATCGCAGTGGCGGACGGGGTGACACTCGCGGACACGGACACCGTACCGGAGGCGGACGGGCTGATGGTGCCGGTGATCGTGTAGGTGACCATCGACCCGACGGGCAGGGTGAGGCCGTCCAGAATCGCGCCGGCACCGGTCGTGTTCCCGCTCGCCCCGCCGGCCGCCACGCTCCCGTAGACCGGGTTGTTCAGCCCGGTCGGCGGAACCAGTGAGAACGCCGCCCCGTTCACCGCCCGCGGGCCGTTGTTCCGCACCACCACCGTATAGGTGACGACCTGCCCGGCCGTCACGCTCGACTGGTTGTCGGTGACGGTCACCGACACGTCCGCGCGGTCCAGTTCGAGGACGACCTCGGTGCCGGTGTACCGCACCCGGTAGGTCAGCCCGCCGATGGGCACCGCCGCCCCATCCGGCAGGCCGACGAACTGACCGACCACGCTGCCGGCTTGCAGGATGACGAACGAGTCGGCCGGGGCCGGGGCGTACCCCGTGGTCACGGCCAGGATCGATCCGCCGATGTCGGCAGTGCCAGTCACCGTCAACTGGTCGTACTGGGTGCCCGGCGACGGGCCGAGCAAATCCACGGCGAAAATGGCCCCGGACGCGAGCGCCACGTCGCCAACATTCGTCACCGCCGCCGCGCCGGTCGCACCGAGGTTCAGAGTGGTGCCGCTGCTGATGGTGGCGGCGCCAGTGGTGCTCACCGGGAAGGCGAACACTTGCCCGCCGGGGGCCACGGCTGCCGCCGCCGCCGCCAGGGTCCCGAACGCGTCCACCCCGACCGTCGCCGGCTGGTTGCCGGAGAGGTTCGGATTGGCGTCGGCGATCGGCGTACCGTTGGCGAGTGCGGCCCACGCCGGGTCGGCGTACACCACGCTCGGCCGCACCTCAAACGCGGCGTAGTAGGTCGCCAGGGGCACGTTCGGGGAGGCGCTGTTGGCCGACGAATAGCTGATGTCGTCGAACGCGAACCCGGCCGCCCCAGTGTCACTCGCACCGGTCACCAGATCGCTCGCCTTGAAGCCGGAACGGAGCATCAGCCGGCTGGTCTGCGAGTACGGGATGCCGTTCCCCTCGAAGTACCCCTCGAGCGTGCCGATCTCCGGCGCGTTGGTCGCCGGGTTGATGAACGGCACGCCGTCGATGGACAAGGTGAGCGTGTCGTTCGCAGAGCCGTCGCGGAACTGGGAGGTGATGTCCACCCGGTGCCACACCCCGCGGGTCATGGTCGGGCCGTATTCGTAGCCGTACAGGGTTCCGGTCGAACCGTTCGGCTCGCTGAAGTACAAGCGAAACCCGCCGTCGGCGTCCGCGTAGTTGGCGAACCCGATGAACGAGTTGCGGTCGGTGCCGTCGGCAGTACCCAGGTCGATCTCGATGTTCGACCCGTCTGCTACGGTGCTGACGGTGCGGAACCAGACGGTGGCGTTGAACAGGTCGGCCGTCGCACCGGACGACGGCTGTCCGGCGGCGACTGTCAGAGCCGGACCGACCGGCCACCCGGCGAAGCCGCCGTTGAAGTCGCCGTTCGTCGTGCGGTTCGACACCACGAAAGCGCCGCCACCCACGTGGCCCACCGTGCCGGTCTGATAGACCCCCCGGGTCACAACCCCCAAGACAGCCACCCCCCCCCCCCACCCACCCACTTGCCCCAGGA
>JANNDF010000051.1:0-1567 GCA_031387445.1 Planctomycetia bacterium | reverse complement strand
GCTTCTGGCGCCCTCCCTCACGGTCGGGCCTCCGAGCCGACCCCCGAACAGGTCACGCGATCACCTCTTTCACCACGTTGCCGTGGACGTCGGTCAGGCGGAAGTCGCGGCCGGCGTATTTGTACGTCAGCTTCTCGTGGTCCAGGCCGAGCAGGTGCAGGATGGTAGCGTGGAAGTCGTGGGTGTGGACCTTCCCGCTGACGGCCTCGTACCCGAAGTCGTCCGTCGCCCCGTAGCTCATGCCGCCCTTCACCCCGCCGCCCGCCATCCACGCGCTGAAGCCCTTGTTGTTGTGGTCGCGGCCGTCGGTGCCCTGCGCGTACGGCGTGCGGCCGAACTCGCCGCACCACACCACCAGCGTGTCTTTGAGCATGCCGCGGCGCTTCAGGTCCGTCAGCAACCCCGCAATCGCCTTGTCGATGTTCTCGCCGTGGCGCTCCAGGTCGGCCTTCAGGTTGCGGTGCTGGTCCCAGTTGCCGTAGGTGAGTTCGACGAACCGCACGCCGGCCTCGATCATCTTGCGGGCGAGCAGGCACTGGCGGGCGAACTGGTCGCCGCCCCCGCCCATGCCGCCACCCCCGCCGCCGCCCGGCCGGCCCCCACCGCCACCCGCACCGATGCCGTACAGGTCGAGCGTCTCCTTCTTCTCCGTGCTGATGTCCATCACCTTTGGCAAGTCCTTTTGCATGCGGAAGGCGAGTTCGTAGCTGCCGATCACGCCGTCCACCTGGCTGTTCTCCTTGTCCTTCGCCAGCTTCTCCTTGTTCAAACTCTGGACGAAGTCGAGCTGCTCCCGCTGCCCTTCGGTGCTCAGCTTCGGGTTGCTGATGTTGCTGACGCCCTGGCTGCCGCCGCGGCCGGCGCTGATGGTCGTGCCCTGGTACACCGCCGGCAGGAACGAGCTGCCGTAGTTCTGCGCGCCGCCGTTGCCGGTCGGCGGGTTGATGCTCACGAAGCCGGGCAGGTTCTGGTTCTCGCTGCCCAGGCCGTACAGCGTCCACGCCCCCAGGCTCGGCCGCACGAACTGCGCCGTGCCCGTGTGCAGGGCGAGGAACGCCTGCGGGTGGGCCGGCACGTTCGTGTGCATGCCGTTCAGGATGCACAGGTCGTCGGCCACCTTCTGCAAGTTCGGGAACAGCTCGGAGATCATCAGCCCGCTCTTGCCCGACTTCTTGAACTCGAACGGCGAGCCGAGCAGCTTGCCTCCGCCGAACCCGCGGCCGATGCCCTTCGGCGGCTCCTTGCCGTCTTCGTCCTTCAGCTTCGGCTTGTAGTCGAAGGTGTCCACGTGGCTCGGCCCGCCCTGCATGCACAGGAAGATGACGTGCTTGGCCTTGGCGGCGAAGTGCGGCTTTTTCGGTGACAGCGGGCTGTCATCGGTCTTGGCGTCGAGCGCCTGGGCCTGCTGGCCGAGCAAGCCGGCGAGGGCGACGCCCCCGAACCCGCAGGTGCTCAGTTGGAGGGCCGTGCGGCGGGACAGGTGGTCCGGGGTGGTGGCGAAGCGGAGCATGGGGTGGTCTCGCAGTGTTCGGGTGAACCCCGGCAGTGATGCCGGGGGTGTTGTGTC
>JANNDF010000042.1:0-5622 GCA_031387445.1 Planctomycetia bacterium | reverse complement strand
GACGGCGGGTCGTCGCGGTGGCCGGCGTCGCTTCACCAGTCGATACCCGCGATCGTGGTTGCGGTCCCCGCTCGACCCGCCCTACAAGACCGGGGACGGCGCCCGCCCACGGAGCGACAGAAACGAGAGCGGCCGGGGTTGCCCCCGGCCGCTCATACGCTTTGATGTCCCTCGCTCGCGCGTCGGAATGTCCCTCGCTCGCGCGTCGGACGAACCGGTTTACTCTTTGTCGGTGGGCAGTTGGAACAGCGGGCCGGCGGTGCCGGTGCCGCCGCGGAGGTCGCCGCGGTCGGTTCGGTCCGAGCGACCGCCCTTGCCGCCGCCACCGCCGCCCTTCGCTTCCCGCTCCTTCTCCCGCTCGGCTGCTTCCTGCTCCATCAGTTCGATCGGCATGTCGGGGATGTTGTCCGGCACCGTCGGGTCGTCCACGTTCCGCATGCTCAGGCCGATCTTGCGGTCGGCCTGGTCCACCCGCAGCACCTTCACGGCCACCGAATCACCCACCTTCACCACGTCTTCCGGCGACTCGATCTTGTCGTCGCTCAGTTCGCTGATGTGCAGCAGCCCTTCGAGGCCCTGCTCCAGTTCGACGAACACGCCGAAGTTGGTCAACTTCGTGACGACGCCCATCACCTTCTGGCCCGGCTGGTAGCGGCCGGGGATGTCCCCTTCCCACGGGTCGGTGCCCATCTGCTTCAGGCCGAGGGCCACCCGCTTCCGCTCCTGATCGACGTTCAGCACCACGCAGGTGATCTTCTGCCCCTTCTGGACGACTTCGCTCGGGTTGGACACCTTCCGCACCCAGCTCATGTCCGAGACGTGCAGCAGGCCGTCGATGCCTTCCTCGATCTCGATGAACGCGCCGTAGCTGGTCAGGTTCCGCACCACGCCACTCACCGGCGTGCCCGGCGGGTACTTCTTCGCCACCTCGTCCCACGGGTTGGACGTGCACTGCTTCATCCCCAGCGAGATTTCCTTCTTCTCGTGGTTGATGTTCAGCACCTGCACTTCCACCTTGTCGCCGATCTGCACCACTTCTTTGGGGTCGCTGATCCGCTTCACCCAGCTCATTTCACTGATGTGAACCAGCCCCTCGATGCCGGCTTCGAGCTTCACGAACGCCCCGTACGGCATGATGTTGACGACTTCGCCCTGGTGCCGCGTGCTGATCGGGTACTTGGCGTCGATGTTCTGCCACGGGCTCGGCGTCTTGTGCTTCAGCGACAGCGCGATCTTGTTCTTCTCGCGGTCGATGTTCAGGATGTAGACTTCGAGTTCCTGGTTCAGCTTCACCACGTCGTGCGGGTTGGTGATGCGGTTCCAGCCCATGTCGGTGATGTGCAGCAGGCCGTCGATGCCGCCGAGGTCCACGAACGCGCCGAAGTCGGCGATGTTCTTGACGATCCCCTTGCGGATCTGGCCCGTTTCCAGTTCCGACATCAGCTTGGCCCGCTGGCCTTCCCGCCGCAGTTCGATCAGCTTGCGGCGGCTGACGACGATGTTCCGCCGCTCGGTGTCGATCTTCAGGATCAGGCACTCGATGTTCTGGCCGATGTACTCGTCGATGTTCTGCGGGCGGCGGATGTCCACCTGACTCGCCGGCAGGAACACGTTCACCCCGATGTTCACCAGCAGGCCGCCCTTGATCTTCTTCAGCACCCCGCCGGCCACCACGTCCCCTTCCTTGTGCTTGAGCAGGATGGCCTCCCACTCCTTCTGCCGCTTCGCCTTGCGGTAGCTGAGCGCGATGCTGCCGTCTTCCCCTTCGAGGGTTTCGAGCAGCACCTCGACCGTGTCGCCCGGCTTGGGGGCGGAGGCGATGCCGGCCTCGTCCCGCCACTCGTCGAGCGACACCAGCCCTTCGCTCTTGTACCCGATGTCGATGACGACCATGTCGCCGCGGATTTCGAGCACCTTGCCGTGGACGATCTTGTTCGCCTCGACGACCATCTCTTCGTCGGGCAACCAGGACTCGAGGTCGTTACTGAAGATGTCGTTCAGGATGTCGGTGTCGGCTTGCGAATCGAACTGGCGAAGGAGATTGCGGTTGACCATGTGGGGGGTGTTGTGGGCCTCGGCCCGATCCGTGTGCGGCGCACCCGATCCACTGATCGGACGGTCCGCGGTGGTTGGAATACGTCTCCGGCGGACCGCCACGGCCCGCAGCGTCGGAAAAACGATTCAGGGATTGTAGTGACCCGGCCGATTTTGCAACAGGGGAAGATTTGGCAGACCTCACCCCCGTCCCCTCGCTTCGGGCCACGGGTTTAGGTAACATCCCCCCACGACCCGGCCGATCCCCCCTCCACTCGCGTCGGCCCAACCGGAGCCGTTATGAAACCCCCGTCGCTCACCATCGGGATCGAAGAAGAGTACCAGATCATCGACCCGGCCACGGGCGAGTTGAAGAGCTACATCACGCAGATCCTGGAAGACGGCAAGCTGACCCTCCGCGAGCAGATCAAGGCCGAACTGCACCAGAGCATGGTGGAGGTGGGCACGGAGATCTGCAAGACGCCGGCGGAGGCGCGGGCCGAGCTGATCAAGCTGCGGAAGGGCATCACCGAGCTGGCCGGCAAGCACGGGCTGACCATCGCCGCCGCCGGCACCCACCCGTTCAGCAAGTGGGAGCAGCAGGAGATCACCCCGTTCGAGCGGTACCTGGGGGTGCGGCAAGACATGGGCGACCTCGCCCAGCAGTTGCTCATCTTCGGCACGCACGTCCACATCGGCATCGAGGACCGCGACTTCCTCATCGACGCCATGAACGTGGCCCGCTACTTCGTCCCGCACATCCTCTGCCTGAGCACGTCGTCGCCCTTCTGGAACGGGCGGAACACCGGGCTGAAGAGCTACCGCAGCATCGTGTTCCAGAACTTCCCGCGTTCGGGCATCCCGCCGGAGTTCAAGGACTGGGCCGAGTACGAGGACATGGTGGACGTGATGGTGCGGACCAAGTGCATCCCGGACGGCACCAAGATCTGGTACGACGTGCGGCCGAACTGGCGGTACCCGACGCTCGAGTTCCGCGTGTGCGACGTGTCCACCAAACTGGACGAGTGCATCTGCATCGCGGCCATCTTCCAGGCCATCATCGCCAAGCTGTGGAAGCTGCGGCGGGACAACCTGACGTTCCGCAAGTACCCGACCGCACTGATCGAGGAGAACAAGTGGCGGGCGGTGCGGTACGGGCTGGACGGCAAGCTGCTCGACCTGGGGAAGGAGTGCGAGATGCCGGCCCGCGAGCTGATCCACGAGATGATCGACTGGTTCCTGCGGGACGTGATCGACGAGTTGGGCACCCGCAAGGAGATCGAGTACGCGTACAAGATCCTGGAAGGCGGCACCAGCGCCGACCGCCAACTGAAGGTGTACCACGAGAGCGGCGGGAACGCCAAGGCGGTGGTCGATCACCTGATCGCGGAGACGCAAGAGGGGGTGGGGTGATCTGTTCTCGCCCCGGTGGGGCCGACGGTTGTAGCCCAGGGCGGAAGCCCTGGTTTTGAAGCGAACACCCTATCGCCCCAGGGACCGGCGTCCGTCGGCCCCTCCGGGGCGATATCCATATCCCGTAGGTTCCCAGGGCTTCCGCCCTGGGCTACATCCGTCGGCCCCTCCGGGGCGAAAGCATCATGTCCACTCACGGCTTCCTTCGCGTGGCGGCGGCGAGTCCCGAACTGCGGGTGGCCGACCCGGTGTTCAACGCCGACCGCTCCGCCGACTTACTCCGCACCGCCGCCGACCGCGGCGTTGACCTGATCGTGTTCCCCGAGTGCGGGCTGACCGGGTACACCTGCGGCGACCTGTTCCACCACCAGCGGTTGTTGGAGGCGGCGGAGGAAGCACTCGCGAAACTGCTCGCCGTGCCGTTCCCCGGCATGGCGGTGGTCGGCCTGCCTGTGCTGCTCGACGGCATGGTGTTCAACGCGGCGGCGGTGCTGCACGGCGGCAAATTGCTCGGCGTGGTCCCCAAGACGCACCTGCCGAACTACAAGGAGTTCTACGACGCCCGTTACTTCGCCCCGTCATTCAACGCGGTGAGCGACACCGTTCGCCTCGCCGGGCGGACCGCCCCGTTCGGCACCGACGTTCTCTTTGAATGCACCTCTCCGGAGTACGCCGGGTTCGTGCTCGGCGTGGAGATCTGCGAAGACCTGTGGATGCCCATCCCGCCGAGTTCGCGGCAGGCGGTGTGCGGGGCGACCGTGCTGGCCAACCTGAGCGCGAGCAACGAGATCATCGGCAAGGCGACGTACCGCAAGCAACTGGTGGCCGGGCAGAGCGGGCGGTGCGTGGCCGGGTACGTCTACGCCGCGAGCGGGGTGGGCGAATCGACCACCGACCTGGTGTTCGGCGGCCACTGCCTGATCGCCGAGAACGGCAGCCTTCTGGCCGAGTCGCCCCGCTTCCGCCGCGGCAATCAGTTGCTCGTCACCGACCTCGACCTCGACCGCGTCACCCGTGACCGCGTCATCGCCAACAGCTTCCACGACTCGCGGCGGGACGCACCGGCCTTCCGTCGCATTCCGTTTGAACTGGCCGAACAGCCGCGAACGCCGGTACTCGAACGGTTCGTCGATCCGCACCCGTTCGTGCCGTCCGACCCGCTCACGCGAGACGAGCGGTGCGAGGAGATTTTCGCCACTCAGGTGGCGGCGCTGGGCAAGCGGTTGGAACACATCGGCTCGCCCCACGTCGCCATCGGCGTCTCGGGCGGGCTGGACTCCACGCTGGCACTGCTGGTGGTGGCGAAGACGTTCGATTCGCTCGGCCTGAGCCGCGAGAAGGTCAAGGCGCTGACGATGCCGGGGTTCGGCACCACCGCCGGCACGAAGGGCAACGCCCACACGCTGATGAAGGCCCTCGGCGTGAGCGTGAAAGAGATCGACATCCGAGAACTGTGCCTGGCCGAGATGCGGGCACTCGGGCACTCGCCGTTCGGCATCAGCCTGGAGAAGCACACCGAAGACTCACTCACCGGCGCAGTCAGTCAGTTGCCGGCGGACAAGCGGAGCGACTTGGTGTTCGAGAACGTGCAGGCCCGCGTGCGGACGAACCTGCTCATGAACACCGCGTTCGTGATCGGCACCGGGGACGTGTCGGAGTTGGCGCTCGGCTGGTGCACGTACAACGCCGACCACATGAGCATGTACAACCCGAACGTGAGCATCCCGAAGACGCTGGTGCGGTTCCTGGTGCGGTGGGCAGCCGACCACGAGTTCGACGGCGAGGCACGGCGAACCCTCCACGCCATCGCCGACACGCCCATTTCTCCCGAGCTACTGCCCACCGCCGCCGACGGCAGCATCGCCCAGGCCACCGAGAGCAGCGTCGGCCCGTACGAGCTGGTGGACTTCTTCCTCTACCACTTCCTGCGGTGGGGGTGCGAGCCGGCGAAGATTCTGTTCCTGGCCAGCCGGGCGAAGTTCGACAAGGCGTACACGGCGGACGAACTGAGGCGGTGGCTGCGGGTGTTCCTGACGCGCTTCTTCGCCAACCAGTTCAAGCGGAGTTGCCTGCCCGACGGCCCGAAGGTGGGGAGCGTGAGTGTGAGTCCCCGCGGCGACTGGCGGATGCCGTCGGACGCGGCGGCGATGGCGTGGATCGGTTGAAGTGGTGTGG
>JANNDF010000031.1:0-14559 GCA_031387445.1 Planctomycetia bacterium | reverse complement strand
CAGCCCCACCCCCGGCATGACTGCCGGGGTTCACCTGCCGGTCCCTTGAATCCCCACGCCGAATCCATTTCCTGACAGCACGTTCGTGCCGGACACTCCGGCCGTGGTTCTTTCCTTCGCAAGGCGTTGCTCATGTCGGATTCGACTCGCGGGCGGCTGGCCATCGTGGTCGGCGGCGGCCCGGCTCCGGGGATCAACGGGGTCATCAGCGCGGTGACGATTGAAGCCGTCCACCGCGGGCTGGAGGTGGTGGGCATCCGCCAGGGGTTCAGTACGCTGGTCGGCGAAACCCCGAACACGGTGCTGCTGAGCGCCTCCGAAGTCGGCCCGTGGTACAACCGCGGCGGGTCGATCCTGGGCACCAGCCGGGTGAACCCGGCCAAAGACCCGGCGCACATGGCGAACGTGCTGGCCAACTTCGAGAAGCTGGGCGTCAAGTACCTGGTCACCATCGGCGGGGACGACACCGCGTACAGCGGCAGCCAGGTGTACGCCCAGGCGAAGGGGAAGATCAAAGTCGCCCACGTTCCCAAGACGATCGACAACGACCTGCCACTGCCGCCCGGCATCCCCACCTTCGGGTTCGAGACGGCCCGGCACATCGGCGTGCAACTCGCCCGCAGCCTGCACGAGGACGCCCGCACCACCGGCCGCTGGTACATCATCATCAGCATGGGGCGGGCGGCCGGGCACCTGGCCCTCGGCATCGGCAAGGCGGCGGCCGCCACCCTCACGCTCATCCGCGAGGAGTTCGCCGGGCACAAGCTGACCATCGACGAGGTGTGCGAACTCATCCTCGGGTCGATGATCAAGCGGAAGGTGGAGGGGAAGAGCTACGGGCTGGCGATCCTGGCCGAGGGGCTGATTGAGAGCATCGGCGAGCAGGGGTTGCTCGACGCCTTCGGCGAGCAAGAGTTGAAGCGGTACGGGAACATCGAGCGGGACCCGCACGGCCACCTGCGGCTGGGCGAGATCGAGTTCGGGCGGATGGTGCGGGACCGCCTGAGTGCGATGCTCGGCGAGCTTGGCTTGAAGTCCACCATGATCGACAAGGACCTGGGGTACGAGTTGCGGTGCGCCGACCCCATCCCGTTCGACGCCGAGTACACCCGCGACCTGGGGTACGGGGCGGTGCGGTTCCTGCTGTCGCCCGACGCCGACCGGCACGGGGCGATCGTCAGCATGGTGGGCGGGCAGCTCATCCCGCTGCGGTTCCAGGACATGATCGTGCCCGAGACGAAGCGGCTGAAAACCCGTGAGGTGGACGTGAACAGCGTCACCTACGAGTGCGCCCGCCAGTACATGACCCGGCTGGAGAAAGAAGACTTCGCCCACGCGGATAAACTGAACCTGCTCGCCTCGTCAGTGAAGATGACGCCCGACCAGTTCCGCACGCGGTTCCATTTGCGTTCTCCCGTTCGTGGTACAATACCTTTTGCCCTCTCCCGGAAGTTGCTCCCAATGAAGTTGCCCGTCGTCGCCATCGTCGGCCGCCCGAACGTGGGCAAGTCGTCGCTGTTCAACATGCTGGCCGGCAAGCGGATCAGCATCGTCGAGCCGACGGCCGGCGTCACCCGCGACCGCATCACGTACACCGTCGAGGTGGGCGACCAGTTCGTCGAGCTGATGGACACCGGCGGGATGGGTATCGAAGACCACGACAACCTGACGGACGACGTGGAGCATCAAATCCGCCTGGCCATTGAGCAGGCGGCGGTGGTGCTGTTCGTGGTGGACATGCGGGACGGGGTGATGCCGCTCGACGAGCACGTGGCCAAGAAGCTCCGCGGGGTGAACAAGCCGGTCATCTTCGTGGCCAACAAGGCGGACGAGCCGAAGATCGATGTGAACGTCGGCGACCTGTTCCGCCTGGGGTACGGGGAGCCGATCCCGGTCAGCGCGAACAGCAAACGGGGCCGCGACGACCTGCTCGCCGCCATCCAGCACAAGTTGCCGACCGACTCGCCGACCGTCGCCCCGTCCGCGCCGGAACTGAAGGTCGCCATCGTCGGCCGACGGAACGTGGGCAAGAGCACGTTCATCAACAGTCTGGCCGAGTCGGATCGGGTGATCGTGTCCGAGGTGGCCGGCACCACCCGCGACAGCATCGACGTGCGGTTCGAGCGGGACGGCAAGGCGTTCATCGCCATCGACACCGCCGGCGTGCGGAAGAAGAAGAGCCTGGCGTCGGACATCGAGTACTACTCCACCCACCGGGCCGAGCGGAGCATCCGCCGGTCGGACGTGGTGCTGCACCTGTTCGACCCGCGGCTGCGGATCAGCCGGGTGGACAAGCAACTGAGCGAGTACATCCTGGACAACCACAAGCCGGCCATCTTCGTGGTCAACAAGTGGGACCTGGCGAAGGACAAAATGCCGACCGAGAAGTGGGCGGACTACCTGCGAAAGGTGTTCCCCATGCTCGACTATGTGCCCATCGCGTTCATCACCGCCACCAAGGGGAAGAACGTGTACCGCCTGCTCAACCTGGCCCAACAACTGCACAAGCAGGCCGGCCGGCGGGCGAAGACGGGCGAGCTGAACCGCGTGCTGACCGAGGCGATGGAGACGACCACCCCGCCGGTGCGGTTCAACCGCGTGCCCAAACTGTACTACGCCGCCCAGGTGGCCACCCACCCGCCGACGATCATCATGGTGACGAACGGCCCCGACCTGTTCGACCGCACCTACGTGAAGTTCATGTCCAAGGTGGTGCGGGACTCGTTCGAGTTCGGCGAGGTGCCCATCCGCCTCATCCTGAAGACGAAGGGCGAGGCGAGCGCGTACTCGGACCGCAAAGCGTTCCTGGCGGCCCAGGCGGCGGAACTGACCACCGGCGACAATACGGACGAAATCCCGCTGCTGGCGAGCGAGGCACCGGCCGACGATCACGACCCGGTGCGGGTGGACGAACCGGACGACGAGAACGAGGTGTTCGAGCCGGACGCGGACGCGGACGTGCCCGCCGCCCCGCCCGAGCGGACGCAGGAGGTCCCGACCTTCCGGCCCGAACCGGTCAAGAAGAAGAAGAAGAAGCCCGGCACCTGGGACGTGTGACCGCGGGCGGCCGCCGGTGGCGGAATTCTCCCCCCAGTTGGGCGATTGACACGTGTGCGAGCGTTGGGTAGTATGGCGTGTCCATCGTGGCATCGCCCGCCTGTTGGCTCCCACCCCACCGCCCGACCCCCCGGACGTTCCCACGTCTCCTGGGGTCATGCTCAGCACCGTGAGGTCGGCATGATCTCCCCCAAACCGCCCTTCCGGCCGCCCGACCCGTCCACCCTGCCGGCCGGCGACGCCCTTTCCTCCCACACCCAATTCTACATCCCGCACCCGCCGTCGAACGGCACCGCTGTCTCCGACCCGCCTCTGCCGCTGTGCGTGGACCGATACATCCTCGTCGCCGAACTGGCCCGCGGGGGGATGGGCGTCATCTACCGCGGCCGCGAGTCGTCGTTCAACCGCGAACTGGCAGTCAAAGCCCTGCTGCCCATTCACGCACACAAGCCCGAACTGATCCGCCGGGCGTGGACCGAGGCTCGCGTCACCGCCCTGCTCGAACACCCCGGCGTGGTGCCCGTGTACTCCGTCGGCCACCTGCCCGACGGCCGGCCGTACTTCAGCATGCGACTGGTTCACGGCCAGACGCTCGCCGAACTGATCCGCCAGCGGGCTGATCCGGCCGACGGTCAACCCCGCCTGCTCAAGGTGTTTGAGCAGGTGTGCCAGACGATCGCCTACGCGCACTCCCGCGGGGTGGTTCACCGCGACATCAAGCCGGCGAACGTGATCGTCGCCCCGTTCGGAGTGACGAAAGTGGTGGACTGGGGGGTGGCGAAGGTGATGGCCGGCAGCCCGCTCGGGCTGGCCGACCTGGAACCGCCGCCGGCCGTCGAATCCCCACCCGCCCAGGAGCCTGGCGCCACCCGGCACGGGGTGGTGCTGGGCACAGTCGAGTACATGGCGCCGGAACAGGTGCGGGGCGACGCCGCGGCGGTGGACACGCGGTCGGACGTGTTCGCCCTCGGCGGTGTGCTCTGCCACCTGCTGACCGGCCACCCGCCGTACGCGGGCGAATCGTTCATGCGGGTGCTGGAGAAGGCGGCCGCCGCCGAGGTATACGAGGCGCACGCCCACCTGGACATGTGCGGCGCAGACCCGCGGCTGGTGCGACTCGCCAAGGCGTGTCTGGCGGCCGACCCGGACGATCGCCCGTTCGACGCCCAGGTGGTGGCCAACACCCTGTCCGGCTTCTTGGAGTCGAACTTGCAACAGGCCGAGCGAGACCTGACCCGATTCTTCGAGCTGTCGTTCGACATGTTCTGCATCGCCGGACTGGACGGCTTCTTCAAGCGGGTGAACGCCAACTTCAGCCGGATCCTCGGGCACAGCACGGCCGAGTTGCTACGGCAGCCCTTCCTGCATTTCGTCCACCCGGACGACTGGCCTGCCACACAGGGAGTGATGGGCGAGTTGCACCGCGGGCGGCCGGTGGTGCGGTTCAACAACCGTTACCGCCACGCCAGTGGCACCTACCGCGTCATCGAATGGACGGCCAAGAGCATCCCGGACGAGGGCGTCATCTTCGCCATCGCCCGGGACGTGACGCCAACGATGACGGAGTGAGACATCTGAGTGACCCCCGGCAGTCATGCCGGGGGTTGTTCGCAGGTCCAAGCACCCCCGGCGACTGCCGGGGGGTCACCATCACGTCTCCACTGCCACCGTCACCGGAGCGGGCTTCGGCCCGTCCAAATCGGCCGTATCCAGCCGGCCTTCGGTCTGAAGTTGCTTGAACATCGCCACCGTCTGGCGGATGCCGTCTTCCAGGCTCGTCTTCGGCATCGGCCCCAGGTCGCGTTGCAATCCGTCCTCGCTCAGGTCGTAGGCGATGGCGATTTGCGTCTTCCCGGTCGTCACCAGCGTGGCCGCCTCGGGCAGCACCTTGGCCAGCGTCGTGTGGAAGTCGGCGAGCGTGACAACTGCCCCGCGAAGGTTGTAACTCTTCGCCCCGGTGTACGGCCGGTCCAGGCTGTTCACAAACGTCTTCGCTACGTCTTCGACGTACTGGAAGTCGGTCCACCCGCCGAAACTGATGGGGTACGATCGGCCGAGCAGCACCGCCTTGATCGCCTTCGTCGGCTCCGATGTCATGCCCAGGTCGCGGCCGACGCCGTACACCGTCCACGGCCGCAGCCCGACGCTCACGATGCCGTGGTCCTGGAAGTAGATGCGGGCATTCCCCTCGTTGCAGCACTTGAACACGCCGTAATGTGTGCTCGGGATCAGCGGGGCGTCGTCGCCCTGCGGGCCGGCGGGGTACAGGTCGGGGGCACCAAACACGGCCGCACTGCTGGCGTACACCAGCCGCTGCACCTGCCCGACGGTCGCGCGGATGGCCTCGAACACGGCCAGCGTGCCGAGCACGTTCACCTTCGCCCCGAGCATCGGATCGACCCGACAGGTGGGCACCTGCAAGCCGGCCAGGTGGATGACGTGCGTGACCCGCTGAGAGCGCAGCGCCGCGGTGAGGGCGGGCAGGTCGGTCACGTCCCCTTGGAGGAACGTCACCTTGGCCACATCCGCTTCGGGCAGGATGAGCCGCAGGCGGCGGGGGTCTTCCTTCAGGTCGAAGACGAACACCTCGTCCCCGCGGGCGAGCCGGGTGCGGATGATCCACGCCCCGATGAACCCGTACCCGCCGGTGATGAGCACGCGCATGCGATACTCCGGGTGAACCCCGGCAGTCATGCCGGGGGTCGTTGGACGTGGAAAGCACCCCCGGCATGACTGCCGGGGTTCACCAAGCAGCCATGGCTACTCCAGGTTTTCCTTGACCTCTTCGGGCGCCAACTTGGCCAGGGTGGCGATCTTGTCCCCGTCGCTCGGGGTCATCACCTTCACCCCCTGGGTGTTCCGCCCGACGATGCGGATGGCGTCCACCGCCGTCCGCACCACCATCCCCTGCTGGGTGATGACCATGATCTCGTCGCCGTCCCGCACGGCCGTCACGCCCACCACCGGGCCGTTCTTCGCCGTCACTTTCACGTCCTTCACCCCCTTCCCGCCCCGCCGCTGCTTGCGGTACCGCATGGCCGAGCGGTCGGCGGCTTCCTCCTCTCCGCCGGCGGTTCCTTCGTCGTCACCCCCGGCATCACTGCCGGGGTTCACCTCGGCAGCCGGTTCGCCCTCTTCCCCTTCATCGACCTCGCCGGCGGTGTTCGCGCCGAACGGCGTCCGCTTGCCGAACCCGTTCTCGCAGAAGGTGAGTAAGAACCCGTCCGGGTCGGCCACCACCATGCCGACGACGGCGTCGTCCTTCGTCTTGTACAATTTGATGCCCCACACGCCGGTCGCCCCGCGGCCCATGGGGCGAGCGTCCGCCTGGTCGAAGCGAATCGCCATGCCCTGCCGCGTACTCAGCACCACCTCGTCGCCGGGGCGGGTGAGGGCCACCTCGATCAGTTTGTCCCCCTCTTCCAGGTTGATGCCGATGATGCCCCCCTGCCGCGGGCGGCTGTACTCCATCAGCCCGGTCTTCTTCACCACCCCGGAGCGGGTGGCCATCATCAGGTACGCCCCCTCCTCGAACTCCCGCACCGGGATCACGCTGGCGATCTTCTCGCCCTCCTTCAGTTGCAGCACGTTGGCGATGCTGCGGCCGGGCGAGGTGCGGCTGGCCTCCGGCACGCGGTGGACCTTCAGCCAGTAGCACTGCCCGCGGTCGGTGAAGCAGAGCAGGTAGCTCTTGGTGCTGGCGGTGAAGAAGTGCTGGATGAAGTCGTTCTCCCGCAGTCCGCCCTGTACCCCCTTGCCGCCGCGGCCCTGGGTGCGGTACGTCTCCACCTTCATCCGCTTGATGAACCCCTCGTGCGACAGCGTCACCACCATCTGCTCGTCGGCGATCAGGTCTTCCATGTCCACGTCGCCGCCGTCGTCGGTGATCTCCGTCTTTCGGGGAGTGGCGAAGCGGCTGCGGATGAACTCCAGGTCGGCCTTGATGATGCCGTTCACCCGCGCGTCGTCGGCCAGCAGCTCCTCGTACTCGCGGATGCTCGCCCGCAGGCCGTTGTACTCTTTCAGGATTTCGTCGCGTTCCAGGTTGGCCAATTGGCCGAGTTGCAGCCGCAGGATGGCGTCCGCCTGGGCGTCGGTCAGGCGGTGATTCTCCGGGTCGAACCCCGCCAGACCCTTCTGCTCGGCGTCCCGCCGGAGTTCCGTCACGATCATCTCGAACGCCACATCCCCGATCGCCCGTCGCATCAGTGTGCCGGAGACCACCATGAGGAGGAGTTGAACTTTCGCGTCCGCCCGGCTGGGCGCCCCGCGGATGATGCGGATGACCTCGTCCAGCGACGAGATGGCGATGAGCTGCCCTTCGAGGATGTGCCCGCGGCGTTTCGCCTCCCGCAACAGGAACTGCGTGCGGCGGCGGATCACCTGGACGCGGTGGTCCAGGTACTTCCGCATCATCTCCTTGAGCGTGAGGTATTGCGGGCGGCCGTCCACCAGCGCGAGCATGGCGACGGGGATCGTCTTCTGAAGGTCCGTGAACTGGTAAAGCTGGTTCAGCACCAGGTGCGGGTCGCCCTTGTTGGTCAACTCAATGACCAGGCGGACCGGCTCGCCGGTGCGGGCGCTCGACTCGTCACGCATCGCCCGCACGCCCTCGATGCGGCCGTCCCTCACCAGGTTGCCGATGTTCTCGGCCAGGGCGTTCCGCGACACCTCGAACGGCACCTCGCGGATGATGATGGTGGCCGTCTTGCCCTTCGCCTCTTCGATGATGTCGGCGCGGGCCCGCAGGGTGAGGCGGCTCGGCTCGCCCAGGTAGCCGCGGGTCAGCCCGTGCCGGCCCATGATGATGTTGCCCGTCGGGTAGTCCGGGCCGTGGATGATCTCCAGCAGTTCGTGGAGGCTCACGTGCGGGTCGTCGAGTAACCGCATGAGGCCTTCGCACACCTCTCCCAGGTTGTGCGGCGGAATCTTGGTGGCCATGCCCACCGCGATGCCGGTCGCCCCGTTCACCAGCAGGTTGGGGAACTTGCCCGGCAGGACGAGCGGCTCGCGGTACTTGCCGTCGTAGTTGTCGATGAAATCGACCGTCTCGGATTCGAGGTCGGCGAGCATCTCGGCGGCGGGGGCGGTCAGCTTCGCTTCGGTGTAGCGCATGTGTGCGGGGGGCAAGCCGGCGATGCTGCCGAAGTTGCCCTGCCCGTGGACCATGCGGGTCTGCATGACCCACTCCTGGGCCATCCGCACGAGGGTGTCGTAGATGCTGGCGTCGCCGTGCGGGTGATACCGCTTCATCGTCTCGCCGACGATACCGGCGCACTTGCTCGTGCTGGTGGTCGGCCCCAGCCCGAGGTCGTTCATGGCGACCAGCACGCGGCGCTGCGACGGCTTGAGGCCGTCCCGCACGTCCGGCAGTGCTCGGCTGACGATCACCGACTGGGCGTAGGTGAGGTAGCTGTCCCGCAGTTCATCGACGATGTCGAGGGGTTCGATCGGGGCAAGGGCGGCGGGCGGAACGGCGGGGTCTGCCGGCGGGGGAGTTTTCTTCGCCACACCATCCTCCATCGGGTCGTCGCGGGTGACAGGCGGGAAGAATTAAACCCCGGATTGCCAACGGGTTGCGGACACCACGTCGGCCCACTCCGGAGGCACCCTTCCACCTCATTTTTTTACGACTTTCCATCCCCGCGGACCATCTCCGATACGGCGTTCAGGAACCATTTCGTGCGGCCCCCCGACTAACGGGGTAAGATCATTCCGAACAGACGACTCAACTCGGCGGAGGGGTGACGATGAGACGGCAACGGTGGGCGGTGGCGGTGCTGGCGGTGGCCCTCGCGGGGGCCGTCCTGGCGGCCGCAGAACCGGCGAAGGACACGACGGCAGCGGCGTTCACCCGCACCAAGAAGTTGAAGGGGAAAGTGACCGTCGAGGCGAAGAACACCCCGCTGAAGGAGATTCTGGACGACATCTCCGGGCAGCTCCAGGATCAGAAGCTCGGGCCGATCTCGGCGCAGTACGACATCGGCATCTCGGGCAACACCCGCACCACCGTGTCGGTGAAGGACGTGTCCGCCGAAGAGGCGCTGGACAAACTGTTCGGTTCGCTCGAACTGGGTTATGTGGTGGTGTCGAAGGACAAGGACCGTTACGACGGGTGGATCAAGATCGTGAAAGGCGCCGCCCGCGGGTACGAGCCGGGCGCCGAGCCGAAGGACGCCCCCAAGCCGGCCGACCCGAAGAAGCCGGACCCGAAGCCGGAGGTGAAACCCGACCCGAAACCGGAAGTGAAGCCGGACCCCAAACCGACCGAGCCGAAGCCGACCGAGCCGATAGACGAGGACGAGAAGGCGGCGGTGTCCAAACTGGCCGCGGCCAAGAAGTTGATCGCCGACGAGAAGGGCGACGACGCGAAAAAGTTGCTCAAGTACGTCGCCAAGTTCTACCCGAAGACGAAAGCGGCAGAGGAAGCGAAAAAGCTGTTGGACGAGATGAAGTGACCCGCCATGATGGACGGTGTGAACGACCCGCTCGACCCGTTTGACATGTTCGCCCCCGACCGCCCGTGGGTGCCCCCGGAGTTCGCCACCCCGGAAGGCATCGTTGGCGTCGGGGGCGAACTCGATCCGGAAACGCTCCTGAAAGCGTACACGGCCGGCGTCTTTCCGTGGTTCAACCCCGGTGACCCGGTCATCTGGTGGTCCCCTGACCCGCGGGGGGTCATCCCGCTCGACACCTTTCATATCCCCCGCCGACTCGCGGCCACAATCCGCCAGAACAAATTCCGCGTGACCGAAAACACCCGGTTCGCCGAGGTGATGCGGGGGTGTGCCGAGAACCGGACCGACGGCACCTGGGTGACGGACGAGATGGTGGAGGCGTACACCGAACTGCACCGTTGCGGGCACGCGCACAGCGTCGAGGTGTGGCAGGGCGAGGAACTGGCAGGCGGGGTGTACGGGGTGAGCGTGGGCGGGTTGTTCGCCGGAGAGAGTATGTTCCACCGCGTCCGGGATGCGTCGAAGTTGGCGCTGGTGGCGCTGCTGACGCGGTTGCGGGATCGCGGGTTCGTGCTGTTCGACACGCAGATCGTGAACGACCATACAGCCCAGTTCGGGGCGGTGGACATCGCGCGCGACGAATATTTGAAGCGATTGCGGGAGGCGGTGAAAGTGGAAGTGACGTTCGTGTAATCGCGAACCCCGGCAGGCATGCCGGGGGTGCTCCGTTCCTCCAAGCACCCCCGGCATCACTGCCGGATTCGCCGAATCAACTCACTCCACCGTAATGCCGCCGAACGCCGGGCGGGTCGTCAACCCGAGCCATTCCACGGAACTCGGCTCGAAGTTGGCCATGCCGTCAAACGTCGGCCGTACCGCTGGCGCGGTCCCGGTCAGGCTGACGTCCGTGGTCGGCGGCACCCGCGGGGTGGCAACCGTAACCGGCCCGGCGGTCGGCGGAGCGAGTAGTGTCGGCGTGGTCGGAGCGAAGCCCGCCACGCCCGGCCCGACCGCCACCGACCCACTCTGGAATGGGTCGGCCATGCCGAATGTGGTGGCCGAGTCGCCGGGGCTGGTGGCGATGCTGAGGCTGATGGCGTTGATCGTCCCCACGTCGGTGCGGGACATGTCTTGCACCCGCAGCGTCCATGTGCCGACCGGGTTCTGCCCGTCGAACGCCGACAAGGCCTGCTCCGGCCGGAACGACCCGCTGAATGGGGCCGCCCCTGCCGAGATGGTCGTCGCCGCCTCGTCGTTGAACGTTGTACCGTTCATGTTGTTGGCCGACCCGCCGCGGCGGTTAAACAACTGCACCGTCGTTCCACTCGGCGAGATCAGATAAATTCGCAGGTCCGACATGTAAGTGTGGGTGAGTGTGACGGTGACGTTCACGTCGGTGACGGTGAACCCGTTCACCACCGACGAGACCGGCACCGTGACGCCCACGTTGACGGTGGACCGATCCGGGATTGCCACGGGCCCGGACAGGGCGAACGTCTGCCGCGGCGGGTACAGGCGGGCGGTGCCGGTGTAGCGGTCGGCGGTGGCTTCGCCGTTCGTCCCGTTCGCGTTCTGGTCCATCAGGTTGCCGGCCACGTCCCACACGTCCGGCCCGACGGTGACGGCGTAGTTGCCGAAGACCGTCTGGTTGGCAAAGGTGATGTCGAACTGGGTGCTGCTCCCGGACACCGGTGTGACGGACGTGACGGAGGTGGCGCCGCCGCCCGGCCCGGTGAGGGCGACATCGGACGGGGAGAACGTGTTGGGGTCGATCGCCTCATTGAACGCCACCCGCACGCGGTTGTAGGTGTTCGGTGTGCTACCGGTGAACGCGGCCGTCGTCACCCGCGCGCCGGTGGTGTCGGTGGGCGGTGGTGGCGGCGAACCGCCGCTGTTCAACAGTTTGTTCAGGTTCAACCGCCCGCCGGAGACGGTCTTGCCGGCCAGCGACGCGATCTGATCGACGGACGACAGCAGCCGCTGGATCACCTGTTGGGCGGTGAGCGTGGGATTGGCGTCCCAGAACACCGCGAGCGCCCCGGACACGTGCGGGGTCGCCATGCTTGTGCCGCTGAACGTGCTGTACGTGTTGTTCCGGGTGGTGCTGTAGATGGACACGCCGGGCGCGCCCAGGTCCACCGTGTTCAACCCGTAGTTGGAGAACGAGGCGAGCGCGTCCTTGTGGTCGGTGGCGGCCACCGACACCACGTTGGTCCCCGCGTAGTTCGACGGGTAGTTGGCGGTGGTGTCGGTGTTCACCCCGCTGTTTCCGGCGGCGGCCACGAAGATGGCCCCGGCGTCCTGCGCCCGGGTGATCGCGTCCTGCAGCGCCTGGCTGAACCCGCCGCCACCCCAACTGTTGCTCAGGACGCTCGCCCCCTTGCTCACCGCGTAGTCGATGCACTTGATGGCGTTGCTGGTACTCCCGCTGCCGCTGGCCGTCAGGAATTTGAGCGCCATGATGCGGGTGGTCCACGCCACCCCCGTCACCCCCACGCCGTTGTTGCCCACCCCGCCGATGGTGCCGGCACAGTGGGTGCCGTGGTTGTTGTCGTCCATCGGGTCGGCGTCGTTGTTCGCATAGTCCGCCCCGTAGATGTCGTCCACCAGTCCGTTGGCGTCGTTGTCCACCCCGTCGCCGACCGTCTCGCCTGGGTTCCGCCACATGTTCGCGGCCAGATCCGGGTGGGTGTAGTCCACGCCGGTGTCGATGATCGCCACGACGTGCTGGCCGGTGCCGCGGGCGGTGTCCCACGCCTCGGCCGCGTCGATGTCAGCGTCCGCCGTACCGCCGGTCTGCCCGGTGTTGTTCATCCCCCACAGGCTGCCGTAGCTCGGGTCGTTCGGCGTGGCCGTCAGCCCGATGGCGTAGTCCGCCTCGGCGGAAGCGATGCCGCGGATGGCGTCGAGGGGCGGAATGGCCGACTGAACGCTCACCCCCGGCCGCAAGTTCACCTGGTAGATGCCCTGTGCCAGCCGCTGCACACCGGCGGTGTACGGCGACGCCGACAGGCCGGCGAGGGTACTCGCCTGGTCCGCCCCGGGTGCCAGCGTCACCAACACGCGGTCGGCCGCGAACGCGGACGGGTTGACGTTGAGGGTCGTCGGAGTGGAGCGATCTTCCAGCAGTTCGACGCGGAGCCACCGGCGGAGAGAACCGAAGGGTGCCGAACCGGACATGAGCGCCTCCGTAAGTACGAAGACTCAGCCGCGACCCGAGGGCGGGGTGAAGACGGGAACAACCGACCCCCGACGGGCCGAGACTTCAAACGGTCGTTGCGAGTCGATCCGTTGTGATTGGGTCGAGTGACCCACGAGTGAGGCAAATATTACAGACGGATGAGGGGCACGCCAGCCGACTTGATCGGAAACCTGAATTCCGTGTCCCCCACGTCCGCTTTCCGGACGCACGACCGTTACCGATGGGACGCGCTCGTGCCAGCGAATCCCCGCACCCGCGCCAGATTCACCGGGTCGAGTTCATTCCCGTCGGCATCGTGCTTGGGCGTTTCGAGGATCATCGGCGTGTGCGGGAAGTGCCGGGCGATGTGCTTGAACGCGGCGTCGCCCATCTCCCCCAACCCGATGCCGGCGTGCCGATCCACCCGACTGCCGAGCGGCTTCACGCTGTCGTTCAGGTGGAACAGTTTGAGGTGCCCCAGCCCGACTACGGTGTCGAACTCGTCGAACGTGTGGCGTGTGGCGGCTGCGGTGCGGAGGTCATAGCCGCCGGCGAACACGTGGCAGGTGTCGAGGCACACGGCGAACCGCTCGGGTTCGGCCACGGCGTTCAACAGGTGTGCCAGATGCTCGAACCGCCAGCCCAGGCAAGTGCCCTGCCCCGCGGTCGTTTCGAGCAGGATGATCGGCGACAGTCCGCGGGTGCGTCGGGCGGCCTCGTTCAGCCCCTTCACCACTCTGGCAAGTCCCGCATCGTCTCCACTGCCGACGTGCGCGCCTGGGTGCATGACGAGGAATTCCAACCCCAATGTGTGCGCCCGTTCGATCTCGACGACGAAGGCGTTCACCGACTTATCGAACAACTCGTCGCCCGGTGCCGCGAGGTTGATCAGGTACGAGTCGTGGGCGGTGAGGTGCACCAACTTGGCGGCGGCGGCTTCGGCGCGAAAGATCCGCACGGCGTCGTCGGTCAACGGCGGGGCGGCCCACTGCGCGGTGTTCTTGGTGAAGAGTTGAAGCGTCTGGCACTCGAACCGTACGGCCGTGCGGACGGCGTTCACGACCCCGCCGGCGGTCGAGAAGTGGGCACCGAGAAGCATTCCATTGCTCCGTATTGGGTTTCGTAGCCGCGAGCCGGAGGCGAGCGAGTCCGACCTCCCACACGCTCGCCTGCGGCTCGCGGCTACAGTTCCACGACCGCCTTCACCACCCCGCTGGCCGGGTCGAGCAGTGTCGGGAAGGCGTCGATTAACCCGTCGAACGGGATGCGGTGGGTGATCCACGGGCGGGTGTCGATCTTGCCGTCATCGATCAGCCGGATGATGCGGGTGAACTCCGGCGACACGGCGTTGCGGCTCGCCAGGAAGGTGATTTCTCGGCGGTGCATGAGCGGTTGCAGGAAGGTGATCGGGTCTTGCGTGATGCCGAGGAACACCACTCGCCCGGCGAACCCGGCGAACCGGTACGCACCCGCCATGCTCGCCGCACTGCCGGTCGCGTCCACCACCACGTTGCCGAGCTTCCCGCCGGTCAACTCGTCGAACCGTTTCACGTCCTCATCCGTGCCCGTCGCGTGCAGGGTTTCGTTCACCCCCATCTTTTCACGCACGAACACCAGCCGCTTCTCGTTCATGTCGGCCACGATCACCCGCGAGCCGGCGAGTTTGGCGAACTCGATCACGCTCAGACCGATGGGACCGGCCCCCAGCACCAGTACCGTTTCCTCCGCCTTCGGGTTCGAGCGGTTGATCGCGTGCAGGCCGATGCCGAGCGTTTCCACCAGGGCGAGTTGTTCGAGCGTGAGCTTGGTGGAGACGTGCAGCTTGCGGGCGGGGATGGTGAACAGCGGTTGCAACCCGCCGTC
>JANNDF010000012.1:0-1417 GCA_031387445.1 Planctomycetia bacterium | reverse complement strand
CTCGCGGCTAACCGTGATGTTCTCCGCCACCGACATCTGCGGGTAGAGGGCCACCCGCTGCGGCAGCAGGCTCACGCCTCGCTTGTGCGGGGGCAACCTGTCAACCCGCTGACCGTCGATCCACGCTTCGCCCGCGTCCGGTGTTTCCAGCCCGGCGATGATTCGCAACAGCGTCGATTTGCCCGACCCACTCGGCCCGAGGAGCGCCAGCCGTTCGCCGGCGGCCACTTCGAGCGTGGTCGGGTGCAGCCCGACCGTGCGGTCGGGGAAGGTTTTGGACACACCGCGGACGACGACAGACATCGGGGGATTGTACTGTCGGGTGGCCGACTCTCTCCGAGAGTCGGGTGTGATGTCGCTCTCGGAGAGAGCGACCCACCCTAACCGAACCCAATCCCCCGTAGTGCCGCCGTCGTCAGCACGAACGGCCCGCGGGGAATCGCTTCCAGGTTGAACAGCGGCACCAGTTCCTTCGCCGAGATCGGCTCCGGCTTGTCGACCCACCCGCACGACCAAGCCAACAACCCCACCAGCTTCTCCGCCGGCACGCCGGCCGCTCGCAGCGCCGACAGCCGCGTGTCGCCGTGCCGCTTCGCCAGTCGCCGGCCGTCTTCGCCCACTACGAGCGGAACGTGGGCGAACTCCGGGGCGGTCAAACCCAGCGCCCGGTCGAGCAGCAACTGTCGCGGGGTGCTGGTGAGCAGGTCGTCGCCGCGGATCACTTCCGTCACCCCCGCCGCCGCGTCGTCTACCACCACGGCGAGCTGATACGCCGGCACGTCCACCGCCCGCCAAATCACGAAATCCCCCTGGGCCGTGTTCAGGTCGATGTGCTGCGGGCCGACGTAGCGGTCCACGAACGCGGGCGAATCGCAGACGCGAAACCGCCACGCGAACGGGACGGTCAGCGAGTCGGCGTCGGCCGCCCGGCGGTGGGCACAGGTGCCGGGGTAGGTCGGGCCTTCGTGTTCGAGGTGCGGGGCGCTGGCGGCGTTCTGGATGTCCGTCCGCGAGCAGGTGCAGGGGTAGACGAGTTCGAGTTGTTTCAGCCGTTCCAATGCGGCGACGTGTTCGGCCAGCCGGTGCGACTGCTGAACCACGTCGCCATCCCAGTCCAGCCCTAGCCAGCAAAGGTCGTCGGCCAATTGCTCCGCCGCCCCCGACTTGTTCCGCCACACGTCGATGTCTTCGACGCGAAGGACGACACGCCCGCCCCGGCTGCGGGCACTCAACCAGGCGATCAGATAGGTGCGGGCGTTGCCGACGTGTTGCGCCCCGGTGGGCGACGGGGCGAGGCGGCCGCAGATGGGGGGGGACATGGACGAAGTGTACTGGAACCGGTAACCAAACGTCCGGGAGAGTCACACCACACCAGGGCGCAGAGTGAAGCGGGAACCCGAAGGCGTCGCAAAAGGCC
>JANNDF010000007.1:0-1773 GCA_031387445.1 Planctomycetia bacterium | reverse complement strand
CTCGCGGCTACTTGTTCCACTCGCTGATCTTGGCCGCGTAGTACACCCCGCTCATGCTGCTCGGCGCTTCCGCGTCCACGCCGTACCCGCCGTCCTTGCGGCGGCAACTCGCCACGAACTTCGTCACGCCTTCGAAGTCTTTCGGCTTCTCCTTCAGCAGCATGATCGCCCGCATCACGCGGTACGTCGTCTCGGCGTCGGAAGTCTTGGTGTCGGGTTTGCCCCATCCGCCGTCTTTGAGTTGCCCGTCCAGAATCACTTGGGTCACCCTGTCGCGATCTTCTTTCTTCTTGATCGGCCGCCCCAATCGCAGCGGGAGTGCGACGAACGACGCGATGGCGCGAGGGGAGTCGTGGTCATCGGATTGGACGAATTTCAACGAGCCGTTGGCCGCCCAGCCCATCGCGGTCGTCTCGTCCACCCCGAATGCCTCGATCGCCGCCGCACCGATGCGGTAGTCCTCGAACGTCTTCGCGTTCTCCTTCAGATACTCCATCGCCTTCGCGTACTTCGCCTTGTCGATGCCCACCGCCGTCGCCGCCAGCACGCCGACGCTTGTTATCGCCACCGTCGGCTTCTCGCCCGGCTCGGCGAACGCCCCGGTTTTGTCGTCGTAGCAGCTCAGCACGAACTTCGTCACCTTCTCCTTGTCGGTCACCTCGCCGCCGAAGAACTTGAGCGCGTTCACCGCCCGCAGGCTCGGCTTCAGTTTCTCGCCGTCCTTCGGCGGGCTTACCGCCCACGCCCCCGTTTCTGTGTCACGTAGCGAGTCGATGAACTTGAGCGTGGCCTTCTTCTCGTCGGCGGTCTGTGCGAAGGCGAATGCGGGGAGGAGCAGGAGTGCGAGGAAGGTGCGCATGTGAAATCTCCTGGCGAGCCGTGCCCCGTGAGGGGCCGGTTGGGATGAAGAAACCGGCCCCTCACGGGGCACGGCTCGCCCGAACCTCTACTGTACTCGCCCGCCGCCGGTGTGGTATAACCCCCGGCTGACCGTCGGGAGGGAGTCCGCATGGCCGGGTTTCGCACGCACATCGGGGTGTCCACCGCCTGCGGGGTGGTCGCCGGCATCACCACCGTCATCCCGCTCCAACACACGCCCTCCACCGCCTTCCTGGTCGGCACCCTCACGGCCGTCGGAGGCATGCTGCCCGACCTGGATTCGGACTCCGGCGTGCCCGTGCGGGAGTTGACCGCCCTGGCGGCGGCGGTGGTGCCACTCCTGCTGTTCACCCGGTTGAAAGACGCCGGCATGACGCACGAGGGGGTGCTGGCCGCCCTGGTGTTGGCATACCTGGTCATCCGGTACGGGGTGATCCACCTGTTCAAGTACGTGACC
Source organism: Planctomycetia bacterium (assembly GCA_031387445.1). Taxonomy (GTDB): domain Bacteria; phylum Planctomycetota; class Planctomycetia; order Gemmatales; family Gemmataceae; genus JALHQU01. The sequence goes on along the minus strand of JANNDF010000007.1, from coordinate 437 downwards.
GTCCACCGCGGCATGTTCCACAGCATCCCGGCCATGTTCATCGCCGGGCTGAGCGTGTACCTGGCCTACGACTGCACGGCGGCGCAACAGTCGGTGCGGTACGTTCTGGCCGGCGGGGTGATGCTCGGCTTCCTGTCGCACCTGATCCTGGACGAGATCTGGAGCGTCGGGTTCGACGGGCTGGTTCCGAAATTGAAGTCGTCGGCGGGAAGTGCGTTCAAGCTGTTCTCGTCGTCCGTGTGGGGCACGTCGGTGTGTTACGGCCTCCTCGGCGCGCTCGCCCTCCTGGCGTACAAGGACTACCAGCACCACCTGGGCAACGGCAGTGACCCGATCAGTCTGACCATCCCCGGCGTTGACTGGTCGAACTTCGGGATCGGGAAGTGATTGGGCGAGCCGAGCGGCGTGAGCCGCCGGTTGTATTCTCAACCGGCGGC
>JANNDF010000006.1:0-5694 GCA_031387445.1 Planctomycetia bacterium | reverse complement strand
CCGGCGGTCCCAGTCGGTGGGAGGTCACTTCGGGGCGGTGGCGACCAGCGGGGTGACGGTGATCCGCTGCTGGTTGTTGACGCCGCCGAACTCCCACGCACCGGTCTTCTCGTCCTGATACAGGCCTTGCAGCCAGTTGCCGTTGTACGGCAGGTCTTTCATCTCCCGCACGGCCCCGTTCGCCTTGTCGATGGCGGCGATCTTGTGCACCGTCCCGCCGTTCGGGTTGCGGCCGCCGCCGAAGTTGGGGGCGTTCGGGTCGTTCATGTACATCGGGTTGGCCACCAGCAGGCAGGGCAGGTCGTCGAACCGCTCGACGATCAGCCGCTGGTTCTGGAACTCGGTCTCCATGTACCACAGCCGCTTGCCGCTGCCGCGGTCGAAGGCGTATCCGACGCCGTTCACCCCCCGCACGCGGGTGGGCGACATCTGCCCCATGTTCTGCTCCGGCTGCTGCACGTTCGGGCTGGTCGCCCGGTTGAGGAACACGTAGAAGCGGTCGGCGTCGGCCATGAGGAGCGGCTTGACGAGGTTGAACTTGCCCTTCTCCTTCAGGTGCTCGTCGGCCTTCTTGGTGTCCACGCCCACCTGCTGGAGGGGGGCGCCGGTGCGGGCGGACAGGATGTCGATCTTGCCCTCGGTCGTCACCACCCCGGTGATCTCCGGGTCGATGGTCTCGAGGGCGGCGGAGTCGGCCGGGTACTCCTTGCTCCACACGTCCTTCCCTTCCAGGCAGTCGTAGAGCCGGAGCACCTTCGGCTTGTCCTTGCCGGTGCTCTCGAACACCAGCAGGTTGCGGCCGATGATGCCCAGGCGGGCGGTGTTCCCCTTGCCGACGGCCATGTCGCCGAAGTCGGGCACCTTGGGCAGTTGCACCCCGTCCACCGCCCGGAACACCCGGGAGGTGTACCCGGTGGCGGTCGGCTCCACCACGAACAGGTGGCGGGCGTCGCCGAAGATCATCGACCGCGGGGCCAGCCCGGCCCGCTGCCACAGCACGTTGCCGGTGCGGGGGTCGCGGGTGACCATGCCGTCCTTGGTGAGCACGGTGGCGTAGTTCGGCTGGAGCACCATCGACCGGCCGAGGCGGAACGCCCAGTCGGTCGTCTGCGTGCCGGTCATGTTGTTGTACACCTGCGGGATGACGGTCATGTCGCCGGCGGCGTCGATCTCGTGCATCCAACTGATGTTCCCCTGGCTCGTCGGGGGCGGCCAGTTGTTCCCGTGCAGGTTCACCTTCCACAGCGGCTTCTGGCTGCCGGTGGACAGGTCGAAGCAGTACACCCAGTTGCCGTTCTGCCCGAAGATGTGCAGCATCATCATGTGCCCGCTCACCTGGGCCAGCCGCTGGTTGTTCAGCGCCCCGTTGGCGTTCATGATGCCCGAGTTGTTGTACGTGTAGAACTGCACCGGCATGCCTTCCGTCTTCAGCTTCGGCTTGTTCGTCACCCGGTCGGTGACGACCACGCTGGCCATGCCGTTGCCGTACACGTCGTAGTCGAGCGTCACCCGGTTCCGCTTGTAGAACGAGAGCGCGCCGCCATCGGTCACCAGCCCCAGGCTGGACACCGGCTGGCGGTACTGCCCGTTCTGGTTGGCGGCCGCCTCCGCCTTGTACTTGCCGATGCTCGGCGGGCGGTCGCTCTCCAGCGACGGCAGGTACCGCTTGTCGGCGATCAACTCCCCAAGCAGGTCGGCCCCGGTCTTCCCCTCCCGCACGGCGCTGGTCGGGTACCGCTCGGCGATGCGGCGGTACAGGCCGAGGGCGTCGTCGGTCAGCCCGCGGTCGGTGAGCACGCGGGCGAGGGCGTCGGTCGCGCGGGCGGCGGTCGGCGCGTCGCGGTCGTCGTCCGCCTGGGCCACCAGGTTGAGCAGCAGGTCCTGGGCCTCACGCCGGTTGGCGTCGTCGTTCGTGGCGGTCAGTTTGTCGGCCAGCAGGAACTGGGCGTCGCGGCCGTTGGCGAAGTACGGGCCGAACTCCTTCACGAACCCCCGCAGGCGGGGCAGGTCGTTCGCCCCCTTCACCTCGTCCCACTCCTTGCTCACCTTGTCTTCGAGCGGCTTGCGGGTGGCCGGGTCTTTGGCCTTCCGCATCATGGCGTCGATCCGCCCGGCCGCCCACACCTCGGGCAGGGCCAGGGTGTTCGGGTCTTCGGGCACGGGCAGCATCTTGTTCTTCTCACCCAGCCCGGCGTAGGAGCGGTAGGCGTCGAACGCGTCGGCCAGCCGCCCCTGCTTCTCGCGGCCGTCGGCCACCAGGTTGTAGAACAGGCCGCGGCGGCGGATCTGCTCCTCCAACTGGCGGGGGTAGTTGACCGGGTCGTTCTGGTCGAGCGAGAACTCGCACAGCCCCTTGTACTCGACCAGGATGGGTTCCACCGTGGCGAAGTCCGGCTCGGCGCGGATGAGCGCGGTGTACGCGTCGTACAACTTGTTCTTGAGCTTCTTGGTGGTCGGCTCGTCCGGCTTGTTCGCCTCGGACTTCTTGAACAGGGCGATGGCCTCTTTCAGTTCTCCGCGTTCGAGCGTCAGTTCGCCGTTCCACAGCAGGCCGATCGGGTCGTTCGGGTTCTTCTCCAGGGCGACCCGCGCCTCCCGCTGCTTCACCTCGTTCAGTTGGAACCACATGACCTCGGTGGCGCTCTGGCTGAACATCAGCCCGTCGTGGAACACCAGGTTGCCCAGGGTGGTCCGCGGGTCGCCGCCGGTCGGCCCGGCCGAGTCCTTGCGGCGGTAGGCGGTGTGGCTCATCGTGCCGTCGATCCCGCTGATGGCCAGCACGCCGGGCGTCTTGTCGTCCTGCTTGTCCGGGTCGCCGATGACCGGCAGGTAGAACTTGCCGTCCTTGCCCACCACCCCGTGGCCGACGGGGGTGGCGATCCGGGCGTCCTTCTCCCACGCGGGGGTGGCCCGCTCGCGGTCGCGGCCGTCCTGCTTCTCGCCCACGATCTTGAGTGCCCGCACGCTGGTGCGGCCGACCACCAGCACCTTGTCGCCGGTCACCCCGCCGACGTACAGGTCGTCGGCCTTCCGCTTCTCCTCCCACAGCATCTTGCCGGTGCGGAGGTCGAGGCACTGGAGTGCGCCGCCGTCGTAGGCGGTGAACAGCACCCGCCCGCCGGTGATCATCGGGGCGGACGACCGCCACCGCTGGTCCTTGATGCCGTCACCCATGACCCCTCCGCCGGGAAACGGGCGACCGGGCTGCGGGCTGGTCGGCTGGTCGAGGCTGGCGTAGGTGTGCGCCCACAGCAGGCTGCGGGCGTTCAGATCGACCGCCACCACCGCCCCGGAGTTGGTCGGGCAGACCATGACGCCGTCGGCGGTGGCCAGGAAGCAGCCCTGGAAGCGGCGGCCGGCGTCCTGCTTGATGGGGGTGTTCGCCCGCCCCAGGTTCTGCACCCACACCAGTTCGGGCTGGCGGGCGGCGGCGCTCACCTGGCGGCCGGGCTTGGCGTTCGCCTTCACCACCGGCGACTCTTTCCCCGGATCAAAGCAGGCCAGCTTGAGCGCGCCGTCCCGTTCGAGCAGCACGTACAGCTTGCCGTTGACGGTGACGGGCGGCCCGAGGAAGTACGACCCCTCGCCCAACTGCCAGGCGGTGGTGATCTTGTCCTCGTCGTCCCGCACGCCGCCGGTGGCCAGGTCGCCCAGCCGCCAGGCCAGGTTGCCGGTCTCCAGGTCCACCGCCACCAGCCGGTTGTACTCCACCTTCCCGCCCTGCGCCTGCGGCATGCCCCCGGGGTTGAATCCCATGTTCGGGTTGAACTGGGCCACCCCCGGCGGGATGTTGAAGTCGTCCACGAAGTACACCCGCTTGCCGTCGTGGCTGAGGGTGCCGGCCAGCGGGTTCTCGAACGCCACGCCGGGCAGGGAGTTCACCCACGTCGAGTTCCACTGCTCCTGGTTGGTCTTGTCTTGTGTGAGGAGGGAGGCGTCGTCGCCGCCGGTCGGGGCGGCCCGGGCGACGTGCCCGGCGCCCCACTTGGCGTCGGTGTACCAGGCCAACTCGCCGACCGACCGCAGCCGCCCGTTCGAGTCCTTGCAGTCCTTGGTGTAAAACGCGTACACCCCGTCGTACCCGCGGAAGATGATCATGTTCGGGGCGGTGACGGGGAACATGGCCGGGATGAGCGGTGTTTTCTTCCCCTTGTACGCCACGTTCGCGTAGGCGGCGTCGATCACCCCTTTCACCCAACTGTTCGCCTTGTCCTGGTCGTCCAACCCCAGTGGGTAGAGGACCGGCAGGGTCTGCTCCGGCTGGAGGAACGGCACGCCGGCGTCGGCGATGGCGGTGCGGGTGTTGTTCCCCCCGCGGCCGGACACGTACGCGTCCCCGACGTCCCCGCCGAACAGTTGCTGCACCGGGCGGTCCAGTTCGCCCTTCAGTTGCTCGACCGAGTACACCTTCTTGCCGACCTGCAACCCCTCCCGCGGGAACTTCTTCTCGAACTTGTCCCACACGCTCGCCACCTCTTCCGTCTGCTTGCCGTCACTCGCCCGGCGGAGGGCGACGGCGGCGCGGAACAGGGCGCGGGGGTCGAGGATCTTGTCGGCGTCCGGGCGGGCGAGCAGGCGGCGGTAGCTGTACGCCGACTCCGGGTAGTTGCCCGAGTCCAGGTACACGGCGGCCAGCAGGGTGGCGGCCTCGGCCCCGGCCTTCGTGTGGTAGTACCGCTGGGCGATTTCCGCCAACTTCGGGCGGTCGTACCCGTCTTCCTTCGCCTGCTTGAGCAGGTTCTCGGCGTCCGGCCCGTAGAAGTTCTGGTAGTACTCCAGCCCTTCCTTCTTCAGCTTGCCGATGATGCGGTTCGTCTCCTCCTTCACGCTCCGCCGCTCGCCCCGGTTCTCCCCGTCGGTGTACAGGTAGAAGTAGTCGCTCTTGGCATCGAGGATGAGCTGCGCCACCCGGAACAGGTTCTTGTAGTTCGGCTCAATCAGACTCGGGTCGGCGTACTCCAGCAACCCGCGGAACAGCTCGTTCGTCTGCTTGTTCTCCGGGAAGGAGATCTTCTCCAGCTTGTCCTCTTCCGGCTTCTTGGGGTCTTTCTTGGGCGGGTCGGCGGGCACCGGCACCGGCTGGGCGGCGGTCGGCCGCGGCTGGGTCAACAGAACCCCACCCAGACCGGCGGCGATCAGGGCGAAGACGAACAGGCGGAATCGGGTCGAGCGCATTGGGGTGTCTCTTCCGTGTCCGGAACGCGACGGTGGGTGGTGGAGTTAGATTGTGACCGCGGCCGATTTTGTCCACAAGGACAAATCGCCCCTCTCGGTACAAACTGCCGCCGCCCGCCCCGCGTTCGGGTGCAGTTATCATGACGGGCGAGCGGGCGGGCGGCTAACCCGATTGTGTAACGAGGTGCGATTTTGGGGGCGGGTCTTCACTTGGTCCAGTCTTCCACGCTCAGGCCGGGCACTTTACCGAAGTCGGACAGGTTGCGGCTGACGACCGTCAGGTTCCGCGACCGGGCGATGGCGGCGATGCGGAGGTCCATCGGGCGAATGCCGAGTTTCAACGCCTGGAGTTTACCCAACTCCACCCCGGCCGCCGCATCGAACTCGACGATGGGGAATTTCTGGAGTGACTGCAACACCTTCACGAACAGGTCGTACCCGGCGATCAGGTCTTGCGGTGTCTTAGCGCGGTTCAGTCGGGCGTGGCACCCGTTGGCCTGCTCGTGGTACGACACCACC
>JANNDF010001208.1:0-13085 GCA_031387445.1 Planctomycetia bacterium | reverse complement strand
CCCAGGCGGCTCACGCCGCCGGTTCACCCGATCTCTGGTCAGTCACTCAGGTTGCCGTGGTAGTCGTCGTAGGCCTTCTTCGCCTTGAACTCGTCGGCCATCAGCTTCTTCTGCTTGTCGGTCAGGGCGTCGATCTCCTTCTCCTGGTCGTCCAGCTTCTTCAGGTACTTCTTGTACACCTCGGCCGCCTCCGGCGTCTCACGGAGGTTCTTGCGGATGCGGTCCTGGTCGGCGTTGATGCGGGCCAGGTCGGCCACCACCTGCTGGAGTTCGCGGCGGACGCCGTCCCACTCGCCCTTCTTCACCAGCGCCGCCTTCAGCATGTCCTTCAGCTTGGCCGACGACTCGTTCAGGTTCATCACGAACCGGATGGAGTCGTCCGGGCTGTTCGACAGGAAGATTTGCTCGCCCAGGTCCCGCTCCTCGATCACCTTGTACTCGGCGCTCTGCTTGGCCGCCACCTTCGTCTCGAAGCGGAACAGGGCGGCCGTCTCCTCGATCGGCTTCGGCGTCTCCACGAACTTGAACTGCTGGTTGGTGCGGTTCGGGTGCTCGATCAGCAGGGTGCGGTCGGTGTCGCTCTTGTTGCTGATCTTGTACACCTTCTCCTCCCGCAGCCGGCGGGTGATGTGGACGATCCCCTTGTTCGCCTTCACGCCGGTGATGTTGCTGCTTCCGGGACCGTTCTGCGGGATCACTTCGGTGCCCAGGTCGATGGCGTAGGCGAGCAGCCGCTCGTCGCCGACGGACACGTCCTGGATGCGGGCGTCGCCGGCGTACACGCTCTGGTCGATGACCGTCACCGGCCCTTGCGGGAGGGTCGCCTTGGTGCTGTTCTTGAAGCGGAAGCCGAGCAGCGGGTGTTTGCCCTGCACGGCCGCGTTGTAGATGCTCACCCGCGTGCCTTCCACGTCCTCGCCGACGATGGGCAGGAGGGCCGACTTCTGCCGGTTGAGCGACACCGGGTGCTTGATGCCGTACTGGAAGCTGTCGCCCAGCTTGCTGGCCGTGGCCGAGCTGCTCACCGCCCCGCCCAGGTTCATCTTCCGCTCCATCTCCTGGGCGAACTCGGCGGCGAAGTTCTTGTCTTCCGCCCGGCCGAGCGAGTCCTTCATCGCCTTCCCGTCGGCCTTCGCCGCGTCGGGCGGGGCGAACCCCGGGCCGGCGGGGGCACCGCCGCGGCCGCCACCGAACCCGCCGCCACCGCCGCCCATCGGCGCGCCCGGAGGCATCGCCGCCGGCTTGGGCGCGGGCGAGGCGGCCGCCAGAGCGACCCCGTCGCGGCCGCGGAAGCCGCCGTCGTACGCCGGCGGGCGGAGGCTGGCGAACAGTTCCGGCTCGACCGTCGGCCGGGTGACGTAGAGCGGGTTGTACAGGTCCATCTTGAACGAGATGGGCCGGCCGCTCACCAGGGCCATCTTCACCCCGGTCCAGTCCTCGTCCGTCGGGTTCTCGACGATCGCCCACCCCTGCAGGTACGGCTTCTCGTCCTTGTCCAGCACCAGCCGGTAGCTGGTCTTCCAGATGGGCGATTCGATCACATACCCCACCTTCACCTTCCGCTTCCCTTCGCCGCTGAACTGGATGCTGACCGACTTCTTCTGCGTGTCGTGGCTCAAGGCGAGGGTGTCGAGCGCCCGGTTCAGCTCGGCTTCGAGCACCGGATTCAAGAACCGCACCCGCTGGATGTCCATCATCTTGATGGCGCGGAACCCTTCGGTGGTGCTCACGTTCAGCACCGTGCAGTCGAGTTGGGCGGTCCCCACCGGCACCTTCTGCAGTTCGGTGCCGACGATGGTGCCTTTGACGGTGCCCGGCTGGGTGGTGACGGTGGTGTTCATCACCACTTCGACTTGCTCGCCGCGGGCCTGCCCGAGAATTTGCGACAGGGACGGCTGGTTGTTCAGGTTGATGGCGTAGCTGCTCAGCGTGCGGGCGACCGGCTCGCGGCTGTCGTAACTGACCGCCGAGATGTGGCCGTTGTTGAAGTCCTGAAGGGTCATCGACTTGAGCAGGTCGTTGATGTCCGACTCGGGGAAGCTCAGATCGACCCGCGCCTCGTTCTCCACTTCACCCGTGCGGCCGAAGTACCCGACCCCGCTGTTGAACAGCACGACTTGTTTGATCGGCAGGGCGACGGCCTGCTTCGGGTCGCCCTCCGCCTTGCCGGCGGCGTCGGCCGACGGCACCATCGTGTTCGCCAGGAAGCCGACGCCCGCGGCGCCGACGACGGGGACCGCCCACAGGAGATGACGTGGCCGCATGAGAGGCACCTCGGGAAACGGGGGAGAGGTCGGGGCGAGTGACCCGACAAACCGGCAGGGTTACCCTACAGACGGGGGCGGAGGGGCGGCGGATTGGCGGTGTTACCGGATGTGACAGGCAGACATTACCCGAACAACTTGGCCACGGGCACGCTGAACCCCGGCAGCACGTCTGGGAGGGTGAGCGTGTCCGTCACCCGGTAGATGTCCTGCACCATCTTCGGCCGGTAGGTGGAGGCGGTTTTCGAGTCGCCGTCGAGGATCACCACCACCTTCACCCCCGCGGCCAGGTACTCGTCCACCTTCGTGAACAGTCCGGTCCACAGGTTGGACGGGGACACCACTTCCACCACCAATTCCGGGATCACGTCGAGCACACCGGGCGGGATATCGCCTTTCGGCAACCGCTCGTAGCTGGCGAATAGAACATCGCCCCCGCGGAGGGTGTCCGGGTTGGTCGCCACCTTCACGAACGTGTCGTTGCTCATCACGTGACCGAGGTCGTGCGTCTCGGCGAACTCGTCCAGGTAGCGGGTCATCCTGGCGCACGCTTTGCCGTGGCGAAAGTCGGACCTGGGAGTCTCCACGGGAAGACCACGGACCAGTTCCATCCGGTGGTGTGAGAACTTCTCGGCGAATTCGGTGGCGGTGAGCAGTTTCACGGCCGGCGGGGTGAGAACGGCGGACACGGTAGACCCTCCCAGGATGCGATGGCATTATCACACGTCGCCCGTCGGCGGAACAGACGGCACTCACCCCATCGGCGTGGCCCGACCCACCCGCTGCTCGGCGGCGACGGTCCAGATCTCCTCCAGTTTCGTCGCCAGGGGTGCCCAGTCGTACTCCCGCAGCACCACCCGCCGGCCTTCGTCCGCCTGGTCCGCCGCCCCGTCCGGGTCGCGCATCACGTTCAGAATGGCGTCGGCAATGCCGGTCTCGTCCGCGGTCACGGTCAGGTGCTTGTCGGGCGTCAACCGTAGCCCCTCGGCCCCCACGCGGGTGCTCACCACGGGGGTGGCGGTGGCGAGCGATTCCAGAATCTTCAGCCGGCTGCCACCGCCCACCCGCAGGGGCACCACCGTCATCGCACAGGTGGCCAGGTGCGGGCGGACGTCCGGCACGCTGCCGAAGACCTTCACCCCGCTCGTGCGGGCGGCGGCGTCCTTCATCCACTCCGGCGGGTTGCGGCCGACGATACTCAACTTCGCCCGCGGCTCGGCCGCCTTCACTTGGGGGAAGATGTCGTCGAACAGCAGTTTCACTGCGTCCTGGTTCGGCCGCCAGTCGAGCGAGCCGATGAACGCCACGTTGTACGGGTCGCGGTCCACGTCCCGCTGCGGGCGGAAGTAAGCGGTGTCCACGCCGTTGTCCACCACTTCCGTCTGCTCGCTGCCGCCCATCTCGGTGCGGATGAGTTCCGCGTCCGGTTCGCTCACCGCCACGCTCCAGGTGGCGTGCGCGAACGCCCACCGCTCGAACTGCTCGAACTTCAGCCACTGCCGCTTCACATACCACCGCCGCACGGCGTTCTCTTCCGTTTCGGTGTACCGCTTCCAGATGAGCGACTCGACGTTGTGCGCCATGACCACCCACGGCACCCGCCGCAGCCGCCCCCGCAGGGCCTTCCGCAGCACCTGGGCGTAGGGCGTCCACTCGCAGTGCCACAGGTCCACCGGGTTCTCGGCGGCGTACTGCTGTACGGCGGCTACCAGTTCCGGGCTGGTGTGCGTCTCGACCGAGTACGGCAGGGGGGAGAGCAGGTTGCCGGCGAGGCGGGCGTAGAAGGCAGGCCCGGATTTGGTGGGCACGGCCCGCGGGACGACGACCGTTTCGACGCCCAGCTTGCGGAACGCGGCCTCGGCCGCCGGCATCTCCGCGGGGTCGGCGTTGCGGTGACACAGAAGCGTGATGCGGTGGCGGTCGGCCAGCCGTGCGAGCAGGTTGAACGTGCGGAGCCGCTTGCCGGAGGTGAGCGGGTAGGGCAGTTCTTCGTCGAGTACGGCCACGCGGAGGGGGCGCATGGGGGAATCCTTTCCGGCGAACTCGGGGCATCCGTGCCGCCATATTGTGGTGGACGGCCGAAACGGTTGCAAGGCGGGGTTGTCGCAGGGGGGTCAGACAATCTGGCGATTCGCTGATCGACGAATACTGAAGGAGAAGTGAATCCTACTTGCCGGCCGTCGTGCGGCGGGTGTATGGTCTACTATTACGACAGGTTCGGTGCGCCCTCCGTCATCCCCGCGCCCGCCCTGTCGCCCGCCGCCCGGCCTCCGCCGTCGGGCACATTCCTCCTCACTTGGAGTCTCTCCCATGATTCTTCGGAATCAGGATCGGCGTGCGTTCACACTGATCGAACTACTGGTGGTGATCGCCATCATCGCCATTCTGATCGGGTTACTGTTGCCCGCCGTCCAGAAGGTCCGCGAGGCCGCCGCCCGCATGAGCTGCTCGAACAACCTGAAGCAGCAGGGGTTGGCGATGCACTCGTACCACGACGCGAACAACGTGTTCCCGCGGAACTACTACAAGCAGGTGGGCGGGAACGTGTGGGAGACGTACAGCCTGAACGTCGGCCTGCTGCCGTACCTCGAACAGAGCAACCTGGGCCAACTTATGGAATCGGCCGGGCGGGCGAACGACTTCTGGGGCGGTAACGGCGGGTGGGCGCTGATGAACAACAAGCTGAAAGTGTTCCTGTGCCCGTCGTCCCCGGACAGCCCGCAGCGGGGCACCCACCCGCACGGGTGGGACGGGCCGGGGTGCAACTACGGGTGGAGCACCGGCAGTCGCGTCGAGACGGTGTGGGCCGGGTCGCGGTTCAACGGCATGATCTCGTACCAGAGCGACCGCCGGATGGCCGACGTGTCCGACGGGCTGAGTAACACCCTGCTGGCCTCCGAACTGCTGCCCGGATCGGGGCGGACCAGCGGCGCCGGGAAGTACCCGTTCGACACCTTCCACGTGGGCAACGGGCCGTTCAACAGCATCGCCAACTGGGACTTCCCGACGGCCGCCGAACTGACCACCATCGGCACCATCGGCCGCACCTCGCCCATCGGGTACAAGTCGAACAACGGCACCAACTGGGGGTGGTACGCGGCCGCCGACACCAGCCTGAACACCGCCGCCCCGCCCAACTGGCAGTACCCCAGCCTGGCCGGCGACTGCTGCCCGGGCGGGTCGCACGACTGGGGCGTCGGCATCCTGCCCCCCCGCAGCATGCACACCGGCGGGGTGAACGCCCTGCTCGGCGACGGCAGCGTGCGGTTCATCCCGAACAGCATCGACATCTACACCTTCCAACTGCTCGGCGCCCGCAACGACGGCCTGCCGGTCCCCAACTTCTAACCCGGAGGGCGGCATGAAAACGATGCGAATGCTGGCGGTCGCACTGGTGTGCGGCATGTTCGCCGCCGGGTGCGGAGACGGGAAGGTACAGCCGCAAGACATCGCCATCAAGGAAGACACCTCCCTGAAGCGGGCGCAGAACCTGCTCGAGAGCTACGCCAAAGGGCAGGCGCTCGGCAGCGAGGTGGCCTCCTACGAGTTCCTGGTGAACGACCTCCGCAAGGACGACGCGGCCCGCGCGGACATCCTCCAGAAGGGGTTCGAGGACTTGAAGAAGACGAAAGGGGCGGCCACCGCCGCGAAGGCGAAGGAGATCCTCGCCAAGCTCGCCCCCAAGGGATGACCGTGAGCGGACACCACGCCCACCCACCGCCCCCGGCCTCACCGCCGGGGGCGGCGTCGTTTCCGGCCGGCTAGAATCACCCCTGTCCCCGGAGCCGACCCATGCCCGCCATCATCGACGACACCTACGCCGAAGCGTTCCGCAGCATCTACACCGAGGTGCTGGTGACGGCCGCCTCCCGCAAGTGGCTCGACCACGCGGTTCACGCCGCCACCGGCAACGCCAGCAGTTCCATCCTGTGCGACTGCGAGGCCGCCCTCAGCCGGTCCACCGCCGACACGCCCGACGGCCGCCCCGGCGCGGTGCTGCAATTCCACGTGCCGCGGTTCTGGAAGGAACGGGAGCAGAAGTTGGAGCGGGCGCTGCTCGTGCGGGTCAGCCAGAACGTGCTCACCTGCCCGACCACCGCCGCGTTCAACGTGCTGCCCACCGACCCGAACTGGTTTCCGCTCGGCCGCAAGGTGGCGTACTTCGGCGACGGCCACCAGTTCAAGGACGAGCGGTTCGGCCGGCGGGTGCGGGTCATCCCCATCCTGAGCGGCGAGTTCGTCATCGAGCGGCGGTTCGGCTGGGCGGACGGGCTGATGGGCGGCAACTTGTGGTTCTTCGGCACCACGCCCGATGGGGCACTCGAAGCGGCCGAGCGGGCGGCGGAAGGGGCGATGACCGTCAGCGGGGTGTCACTGCCGTTCCCCGGCGGGGTGGCCAGCAGCGGGAGCAAGGCGGGCAGCAAGTACAAGTTCGCCATCGCCAGCACCTACGCCGAATACTGCCCCACACTGAAGGGCAAGCCGGGAGTGGAGACCCGCCTGCCGGACGGGGTGGCGAGCGTGCAGGAGATCATCATCAACGGGCCGGACTTGAAGACGATTGCCGCGGCCACGCAGGCGGCCATCGCCGCATGCGCCGAGACGCCCGACCTGCAACGCATCAGCGCCGGCAATTACGGCGGGCGGCTGGGCAAGAGCTTCGTCTACCTGCACCCGGAGAAACAACCGGGATAAGACGGGGTACACCTCCCACGACATCGAATCCGGTCACCCGCTCCACGGGCGGCCCGACCGGACACGCGGGCGACATGCGGTCGAATGGGCCGCTCACCCGGAACGTCTTCAAGGTACAGTGGTCGTTCAACGAGGGGCAAACATGAACCGTCGGTGGGTGGTCGCGATTCCACTAGTGTTCGTCGTCGGGTGCGGGTTCCCGGCGGCCAAGCAGGACGAGGCCAAAGGGCACGTCAAGTCCGCACTCGAGAAGTGGCAGGCGGGCGGCAAGCCGGACGAGTTGAAGGCCGCGTCGCCGTCCGTCGAGTTCAACGAGGCCATGTGGAACGCCGGGGAGAAGCTCGTCTCGTTCGAAATGGGTGCCGTCAACTACGTGGAAGCTGAGCGGGTGGTCCGGTGCACCGTAAAGCTCACCGTCCAAAAGGGCAAAGGCAAAGCCCGCACCGAGAACGTGACCTACGACGTGACCCTCGGCCCGCCGGTGAAGGTGATCAACAACCCGATGCCGTGAAGCCGCCCGCCGCTCACTCGCCGGGCGGGCGGATCGTCACTTCGGCGGCCGCCGGCACGAACGTCACACCTTCGACCGGGTAGCTGAACCACACCTCAATTCGGGCGCGGGTGGCCCCGGATCGGATACCAATCTTCGCCTCGACCGAGGCGAGGAAGCGGCCGTCCCCTCAACAGTCGTGAATCAGCGCCACATCGAGCGGGTCACCCACGATCTGCTCGCCATTCAGAAACGTGATCCGGGCACCCATCACCGCCCGTTCGATCACCACGTCTTCGTCTTTGAGGTAGTAAGATTCGACCCCAGGCCGTTCGCCCCGTAACAGCACGCCGACGCTCACTTTGGCGTCCGCGGGCCAGGGGGCATTGGGGGCGAACGAGATTTCCGGTCGGACGACATCCCCAGTTTGGAGCGCGGGGGCGGCGGGCCTGCTGCACCCGAACGCCAGCAGCGCGACGCACGGAACGGCGAGAACCCACCGACGTAGCATCACAGTCCTCGGGAATGAGGGGGCCGACCGACCACACCTGTGCAGGCGTGGGCGGACGGGCCGAACCGGGTCACTATTCGGGCATGTTCGTTTCGCCGTAGTCCGGCGTCTCGATCGACACCCACGTCTCGTCGGTGACGGATGAACTGTAGAAGCGGGCGCTGCCGTCGCCCATGGCCACCTGGATGCCCGCCTGGGTGAACCCTTGCGACTTCTGCGGGTGAACGTTGCTCACCAGCGGTCCGAATTCCGGCCGCCGCATGCACCGGCACATCCACGGGCGGGTGTCCGGCCACGGCCCGGGGGCGGCCCCGGCCTTGTTCACGAACCCGTTCCGCGGGTGGTACGGGCTGTTGTACAGCGTGCTGGCGGGGCTGAAGCCGTTCGCCCACTGGGCGCTGCCGGGGTACTGGTTGGCCCCCAGCGCCGGGTTGAAATCGTTCGGGATGGACCGGGCATCGACCCCGTAACCCCAGGCGTTGGCGAACGCGCCGAACGACGGGCCGCCGGTCGCGGTCGAATACTTCTCACCGAAGAGGAACGTGTTGGACAGCCCGTCGCTCACCTTGGCGATCTTGGCCGGCGTGTCGCCGAACACCTGCCAGTTGGCCGAGTAGCTGCTCACCCCCCAGGTGGTGTTGCCGGTGCTCGCCCAGACGGGGTAGAGGGTGGGGAAGGTGGTAGACCCTTGCGTGCCCGACAGGGGGATCTGGTAGATGCCGCCGTTCGGGTACGTGCGGTCGAGCGGGGCCTGGAGCACCTTGATCGCTTGCGACCGTGAGGCGTCCACCCCCATGCGGTAGACGTTTTCCTGCTCCAAATACGGGAGCAGGTGGTAGAAGACCGATCCGCCGCCGTAGCCGGCGCCGCCGGCGGTGGGCGACCCGAACATGGGCGGCAGGCAGTCGTTGGCGCTGTAGTAGTTCTGGGCGGCCAGGCCGAGTTGTTTCAGGTTGTTGGCCGACTGCATGCGGGCGGCGGCTTCCCGCACCTTCTGCACGGCGGGCAGGAGCAGGCCGATAAGGATGGCGATGATGGCGATGACGACGAGCAGTTCGATCAGGGTGAACCCCGACCGCGGTCGCCGGACATAAGACGTCATGGTGTCACACTCCCGTGGGGACGAAGGAACCGGCCAACCCACACCGGGCACTCTTTCGGGATGGCGACCGCCAGCCCCGGCGACACGCGCCGGGGCTACCCGTGGGAGTGCTTCGCCCGCAACACACGGGCGGCGTGGACGATGGCCCCCAACTTGCCCTCGGCCACTTCGGCCGAGGCGAGCGGGTTGTCCGCGAACGTGGCGAACCCGCAGTCGGGATTGAGGAACACACGATCCGGGCCGAGCAGCGCCACCGCCGCTTCCGCCCGCTGCACGATGTCTCCGACCGGGTCGACCCGGTCGAGTTTCTGATTGACACAGCCCAGACCGAGCCGGCTGCCGGGGGGGAGTTCTCGCAGTGGCTCCAACTCGCCCGCACGGGGCGTCGCCATTTCCAACAGGAACGTGCCGACCGGCAGCGTTCGGAGCAACGGTATCAGGGGAGTATAGGGTCCGGACAGCGCCACAGTCTCGTCCCGGCTCCAATTCCCGCGGCACACGTGCAGGGCCAGCCGCTCGGCGGGGAACCCGGCGAACACTGCCCGCAGCAGTTCGCCCGCGAATTCCAACTCGCTCTTCGTGTCCTTCTTCTCGCCGAGTGCCCCGCACATGAACGACCGCCCGCCGGCGGTCGGCCGGGTGAACACCACTTCCGTCAGCACCGGCTCATCGAACTGGACGACCGCCGCCCCTTCGGCCAACAGGTCGGCCAACTCTTCGCGCAACACCCGCACCACGTCGGTGGCCAGTTCCTCGCGGGTGGGGTACGCCTTGTCGGCCACGCACTCCAGCCACATGGTGCGGGTGAGCAGGTACGGCCCCGGCAGGGCGATCTTCACCGGCTTGCTAGTGAACCGCCGCACCCGCTGGAGTTCGTGGACGGCCAGCGGCTTGCTGCGGCCGATCTTGCCGAACACGGCGGGGTGCCGCACCTGATCCGCCGGCACGTCGAGCGACCGCAACTCCTCGGCGAACTCGTCCGGGTCGTTCACATACGGTAGCAGGTCGGTGATGGGGATGAGCTGGCAGTTGTCCAGCCGCCCGCCGACGAAACTGGCGTAGTTGTCCCGGCGCTGTTCGCCGTCGGTGACGACGTCCACCCCGGCCCGCTCCTGAGCCGCCACCGCCAGCCGCACGGCGTCGTCGGCGTACTGCTGGAACTCGTCTTCACCCAGCCGCCCACTCAGCCGCTCGTGCAGGGCACGGAGCAGCCAGCCGGGCCGCGGCCAACTGCCGACGCCCATCACCGAAAAGCGCGGAAGTCGGAAGTCGGAAGTCGGAACACCGGACGACACCACCGGCCCCGCGGGTTCGGCCGGTCTTTCGTTCCGCGTTCCGCGTTCCGCACTCCGCACCTCCCCGCGCTTCCGAATCAGATAGCTCCGCACGCCGTCGGCCTTCACCGCCGACACCAGTTCGTTCCCGGTCAGCCGGCACCACGCGGGCAGTTCCACCTCCACGGTGGAGTCGGTCGACGTCACCTCCAGCACCTGCCCGCCGTCGAGCGGGTCGATGTGCTTGCGGATGAGCAACAGCAGGCCGTTGCCGCAGTCGAGATCCCCGCCGTCGAACGCGGCGTGCGGGGCGAACGGGTGTTCGGTGTTCCAGGTGCTCATGGTTAAAATGACACGCTCGGGCAGCTCTCGCCCATGAACTCGACGAGCTTCGCCCCGCCGACGATGAGCGCCCCGTTGACCAGTTTCGTCTCGTCGAGCTTCCGCCGCTTGAAGCACGGCGAGCAGACGTAAATCTTGCCCCCAGCGGCGGCGAAGTTGTCCACCAGTTGTTTGAGCGGGGCGAACCCCTCCTCGGCGATGTCGTCGGCGTACCCGGTCTGGGCCAGCCGCACGCCTTCGACCGTGAGGAACACCACCACGTCCTTGTCGGACGCGAGGGCGGCGTTGGCGATGACGAACGCGACAGTCGCCTTGTCGGCGTTGTCCTTGGCACAGGTCAGGGTGACGGTGAACTTGCCCGGCATGGGTCAGCCCTCTCTGCGGCGGATGGTGTAAACGGGGTGGGCGGCACTCAGCAGCGTGTGGCCGGTCATCCGGCACCACGCGGGGATGTCTTCGGGGGCGGCCGGGTCGGTGGCAGTCACCTTAATGACGCTCCCGGCGGCCATGTCCTTCAACCGCATTCGTAACTGCATGACCAAGTCGCCGCACCCCAGGTCGCCGGCGTCCCAGTCCGTGATTGGCGAACCCGGCCCGCCAGGGCCGTGGGTGCCAACTTCTGGTGGCTCGCACCCGCCGACCTTGCGGTCGGGGTTCGCCTGCGACCTGCTCGCCGGCCGCTGTGTTTCATCCATCCGTTCGGCCTCCCGCCACGCCCGCAGGTAGCACTCGCGGCGGTGGACGTACTCGGTCAACGAGGTTCGCAGGTCCGCTTCTTTCCGTCCCAGCCGATGGCAGAGGCAGCCCAGGCACCGCGGGGCGTTCTTGAACCCCAGGGCGATGCTCCACACCGCTTCCCCGGCCGTGTACCCGGTCGCACAATCCTGGCACCGCCCGCCGGCGATGCGGTGCAGCTCCTGCGTCGGCCGCGAGTCCTCGTCGTCTTCAGTGTCCGTCTCGTCGAACATCGCTCTCCGCCGCCGGGTCGGTTCCGATATGTTACGCCGATGCGGTTCCTCTTCGACCTCTTTTACCTGCTGGCAGGCGCGGTGCTTTCACCGTGGCTCATCTGGCGTGCGGCGCGCACCGGCCGCTACCGACAACACTTCGCCGCCAAACTGCTCGGCCGTGTGGACGTACCCCTCAGGTCCGCCCGCACGGTCTGGTTTCACGGCGTGAGTGTGGGCGAAATTCACTTACTGGTCACGCTGGTGGCGGCCTTCCGCAAACGGCACCCGGACTGGCGGGTGGTGGTCAGCAGCACGACCGACACCGGGTTGGCCGAAGCGCAGGCGAGGTTCGCCGACCTCACCGTGATCGCGTACCCGTTCGACTTCAGTTGGGCGTGCGGAGAGGTCCTCCACCGGGTGAAGCCGGCGGTGGTGGTGCTCGCCGAAAGTGAACTGTGGCCGAACTTCCTAGCCGCAGCCGCGGAACGCCGCATCCCCGTGGTGGTGGCGAACGCCCGCATCAGCCCGCGGACGTTCGCCCGGATGAAGCGGGTGAAGTCGCTGCTGAAACGGATGCTCTTCCGGCATGTGACGGCGTTCGCGGTGCAGACCGAGGAGTACGCCGGGCGGTTGCGACAACTCGGTGTCAGTGAGTCGCGGGTGGTCGTGACCGGGAGCGTGAAGTACGACGGGGCGACGGGCGAGCGGGATACGGTGAAGGGGCGGGAGTTGGGGCGACTGATCGGCATCGGAGCCCCGATCAGTCGATCCTCCTCGTCGCCGGATCGACCCACGCCCCCGAAGAAGCAATCCTGCTCGGCGTGTTCGCCAAACTGCGGGCAACCTTTCCGCAACTGCGGTTGATCCTCGTCCCGCGGCACCCGGATCGGTTCAACGAAGTGGCCGAGTTGGTGCAGAAGTCCGGCCTGGCGTTCGCCCGACGGTCGCAACTCACCGAACCGTCCGACGCCCCGGTGGTGCTGCTCGACACCGTCGGCGAACTCGGGGCCGCGTGGGGGCTGGCCGACCTCGGCTACACCGGCGGCAGTCTGGACGGCAAGCGGGGTGGGCAGAGCATGATCGAACCGGCCGGGTACGGGGTGCCGGTGGTGTTCGGCCCACACGTGTGGAACTTCCGCGACGCCGCCCGCATGCTGGTGGACGCCGGCGGGGCGGTGATGGTGAAGTCGGCCGACGACTTGGAGCCGGCTGTGGCATTGTTAATCAGCGACCCCGACCGCCGCTACCAAATGGGCGAAGTCGCACAGCGACTGGTGAAAGAACAACAAGGGGCGACCGAGCGGACGCTGGATGTCTTGGATGCTGTGGCGAGCCGTGGCCCCGAAGGGGCCGGGGGTTTAATACAACCCGCCCCGTACGGGGGCCGGCGCGGCGGTGGCCAGTACAACCCCGTACAACGCCCCACCCAGTGGCCGCAAATGCCGCCCGCGCGAGTT
>JANNDF010001182.1:0-9713 GCA_031387445.1 Planctomycetia bacterium | reverse complement strand
GCCACCCTATTCGAGATCCCGCATGTCCGACCGCTCACTGTTCGACCGCCAGCGAGACGCCCTCGGCCGGCTGCAACAACTCGTGCGGGATCGGGCCGCCGCCGAGCGAGACGTTGCCGAGGCGTATCAGTCCGCCATTGACGCGGCCGAGCGGGAAGTGAACCGCGGTCGCAAGGCGAGCACCGCCACCCGCAAGAAGGCGGACGACGAACTGGCCGCCGAACGGGAGCAGACCGTGCAGGCCACGTCGTTGCAGTTTGCCAAGCGGTTCACAGACATCGAGAAGAACACGTTTGACGCGAAGAAGAGGACGGAGGACCAGCACAAGTTGGCCGAGGACAAGTTGAAGTCGGAGTACAACGACCGCAAGTGGACGATCGACTCACTGCTCGAAGCGGGAGAAAAAGAAGCGACCGACCGGAAGGCCGAACTGGATCGCGTGACCAAAGCCGCCGACGGACACATCGCATCGAAGTGGGATCAGGCCGAGCCGTTCCTGAGCGACGTGAACCTGCACCGCGAACAGGTGGAGTTCCCGCCCGATCGCCTGCCGCCGTTCGCCACCAGCGACTACGAGGGTAAACTCGAGAAGACGCTGGAGGACGCCGACGTCGCGTTCGACCGACTCGCCGCCGTGAAACTCACCAAGTTGACCGGCGTGATCGGCACGATGGCGTGCGTGTTCGTCGCCGGCGGACTGGCCCTCTCGGCGGCCCTGCTGGCGAACGTGGAGCCACTCTGGGCGGCGGTGATCGGTGCCGCCGGCGGGCTGATCGGCGGGCTGCTCATTCGGCAACTGCTGTACTGGCTGGCCAAGAAACAGGTGAAGGATCGCGGGTCGGCACTCGGCGTGTACCTGTCCGAGGCCGCGCGGGCGAACGACCGCCTGAAACAGCACGCCAGCCAGGAACTGGTGGCGGCCATCACCGCCCTGCGGAAGAAGCACGCCGAGGACAAGAAGCAGGCGGACGACACCTTCCGCCCGCGGATTCAAGCGGTGGTGAAGCAGTGCGTGACGGTGGTGGCCAAGCTGGACATGGACGCCCGCGAGAAGAGGCGGGACTTGCAAACCGAACGGTCGGAGAAGCAGGACGAACTCACCGAGGGGTTCGATCGGCGGGCCGCGGAAATCGCCCGCACGTCGGACGTGGACTCGGCCGAGATCGAGGCCCGGTATCAGTCGAAACGCGACGACGCCGAGGCCACCCGCACCCGGACGTGGGATGCGGCGACCGCGGCGTGGTTCGACGGACTGGCTGCGGTGAAAGGCGAGTGCGGCGACTGGTCCGCCGAGGGCGAAAGCCACTTCCTCCCGTGGGCCGGGCTGAAGGACGGTTCGGCCCCGCTCGCGGCGACCGTCCCGCACGGCGTGCGGTTCGGCGACTACAAGGTGGAACAGTACGCCCTACCGGAAGGCCGACCGACTGACGAGCGACTGGTTCCGGAGGTGCCGATCGACACCACGGTGCCAGCGTTCCTCCCCTTCCCCGACCGCTCGGCCGTGCTGCTGAAGGCCCGCGACGAGGGGCGGGTGGCGACCGTGCAAGCACTGCAAGCAATGATGCTGCGGTTCGTCACCGGCCTGCCGCCGGGCAAGGTGCGGTTCACCATTCTCGACCCGGTCGGGCTGGGGGAGAACTTCGCCGCCTTCATGCACCTGGCCGACGCCGACCCGATGCTGGTGAGCGACCGCATCTGGACCGAACCGAGCCACATCGAGACGAAGCTGTCGGACCTGACCGAACACATGGAGAACGTGATCCAGAAGTACCTGCGGAACCAGTACAAGAGTATTGAGGAGTACAACCGGGCGGCGGGCGAGGTGGCCGAGCCGTACCGCGTGCTGGTGATCGCCAACTTCCCGACCAACTTCACGTCCGACGCGGCCAAGCGGCTGGTGAGCGTGATGAGCAGCGGGCCGGCGTGCGGGGTGTGTACGCTCGTCGGCGTGGACACCGCCGCCCCCGTGCCGCGCGATTTCCGGTTGGCGGACTTGGAGCAAGTCGCGTTCAGCCTGATCTGGAAGGACGGACAGTTCACGCCGAAAGACCCGGCGTTCGCCCCGTTCCCGCTGACACTCGACGCCCCTCCGAATTCATCCGACGTGGCCGCCATCGTCAAGCGGGTGGGCGCGGCCAGCCTCCAGGCGTCGCGGGTGGAGGTGCCGTTCAGTTACATCTCCCCGCCGCCAGAAATGGTGTGGAAGGGCAGCAGTAAGAACGGCTTCGAGGTGCCCATCGGCCGGGCCGGGGCGACCCGCCGGCAGGTGCTCGCACTCGGCCGCGGCACCGCCCAGCACGCCCTCGTCGCGGGGAAAACTGGGTCCGGCAAATCGACCCTGTTGCACGCACTCGTCACCAACCTGTGCATGATCTACAGCCCGGACGAGGCCGAGTTGTACCTGATCGACTTCAAGAAAGGGGTCGAGTTCAAGATGTACGCGGCGATCCCGCTGCCGCACGCGAAGGTGGTCGCCATCGAGAGTGAGCGAGAGTTCGGCCTCAGCGTGCTGCAACGGCTCGACCGCATCCTGAGCGAGCGCGGCGACCTGTTCCGCCGAACCGGGGTGAACGACCTGTCCGGCTTCCGCGAGGCGCGACCGGGCGAGAAGATGCCGCGGATCCTGCTCGTGGTGGACGAGTTCCAGGAGTTCTTCACCGAGGAGGACAAGCTGTCGCAAGAGGCCGCTCTGCTGCTCGACCGGCTGGTGCGGCAAGGCCGAGCGTTCGGCGTCCACGTGCTGCTCGGCTCGCAGACGCTCGGCGGGGCGTTCAGCCTCGCCCGCAGCACCATCGACCAGATGGCAGTTCGTATTGCGTTGCAGTGCAGCGAGGCCGACGCACAACTCATTCTGAGCAAGGAGAACACGGCCGCCCGCCTGCTCACCCGCCCCGGCGAGGCCATTTACAACGACGCCAACGGGCTGCTCGAAGGGAACGACCCGTTCCAGGTGGTGTGGCTGGACGAGGGCCACCGCGAGCAGATCATCGCCGAGTTGCGCGACCGTGCCCCGAACCGCCCTGCCCCGTTAGTGTTCGAAGGCTCCACCGCGGCAGTCATCGATACCAACCCACTGCTCGCCAAACTGCTCGCCGCGCCCGCCCATCAGCGAACCGCCCCACCGGCGATCTGGCTGGGCGATTCCGTCGCCATCAAAGACCCCACCGCTGCGGTCTTCCGCCCACAGTCGGGGTCGAACCTGCTGATGATCGGCCAATCCGACGAGTCCGCGCTCGGCATCTTCTCCGCCGGGCTGGTGTCGCTGGCGGCGCGACTGCCGGCGAAATCGGTCACGCTGTTCGACGGCACGCCGGAAGACGCCGAACACGCCGACATCCTCCGGCAGTCGTGCGGCGCGCTCGGCATCCCGGATGCCTTCATCGAGCGGTATACACTCGGCCCGGCGATTGGCGAGCTGGCCGAGGAAGTGTCGCGCCGGGTGAAGGGCGAATCCGCCGACCGCTCGCCACGGTTCCTGCTGGTGAACGGCCTGCACCGTTTCCGCGAACTGCGAAAGCCGGAGGACGACTTCTCATTCGGTAAGAAGGGGGAGAAACAAACCGCACCCGGCGAACACTTCCTGAACATCCTCCGCGACGGCCCCGGTGTGGGCATTCACACCGTCGTGTGGTGCGACAGCGTGACCAACCTGACGCGGGCGGTGGACCGGAGCACCCTCCGCGAGTTTACCCTGCGGGTGCTGTTCCAGATGAACCCGAACGACAGCAGCCAGCTCATCGACACGCCGGCCGCGTCGCGGCTCGGCCGCAATCGGGCACTGTTCACCGAAGACGGCATGGAGCGCCCGGAGAAGTTCCGGCCGTACGGGTTGCCCGGATTGCAGCGGTTGCAGGCGATCGGCGAAGGGCTACACCCCGTGTCGGGCGAGGAGCCGAATGGAGCGGCGGCGGACGCCGAGTCGATGACGAGAGCGACCACCTAGGGTGGCCGGCTCTCGCCGAGAGCCGGGTTGACTGTCGCTCTCGGCGAGAGCGACCCACCCTACTTGGCACGGACGCCATGACCAAACCCGCCCGCCCCCGCATTGCGATCATCGGCGGCGGGCCGGTGGGCATCGAAGCGGCTCTGTACGCGCAAAGCCTGAACCTGCCGTTCACCGTGTTCGAGCAGGGGCAACCCGGCGAGTACGTGAACCGCTGGGGGTTCGTGAAAATGTTCACCCCGTTCGGGATGAACGCCAGCCCGCTCGGCAAGAAAGCTCTCCAACAGCTCCGCCGCGAGATTCCCGCCGAGACCGACTTTCAGACCGGCCGCCAGTTCCGCGACACGTACCTGCTGCCCATCGCCGAATCGGCCGCGATCAAACCCAACATCAAGCCGCAGCACACCATCGTCGCGGTCGGCCGGTTCGGGTGGCGGAAGACGGACGCCACCGCCAAATTGCCGCCGTTCCGCCTGCTCGTGCGCGCCGCCGACAACAGCGAGTCGGTTCACACCGCCGACGTGGTGCTGGACTGCACCGGCACCTACGCCCGGCCGAACTGGGTGGGCGACGGCGGTGTGCCGGCGCTTGGCGAATTGGCCAGTCGCCCGCACCTCGCCTACTGGCTGGAAGACGTGCTCGGGGCGAAGAAGGCGCAGTACGTCGGCAAGCACACGGTGGTCATCGGCGGCGGGTACTCGGCCGCCGCGACAGTTTGCGCGCTCACCGACCTGGCCGAAGAAAACCCGTCGGCGTGGGTGACATGGCTGACCCGCGGGCCGCGGACCTCCCCCCTGCCCCGCATCGCCAACGACCCGCTCCGCGACCGCGACCGCCTGGCGGCGAAGGCGAACACCCTGGCCACCCGGTGCGACGCCAACCTGGAACACCACGCCCACGCCGAGGTTCACGAGGTGGTGTGTGCCGGCCCGGACAAGGGCGTGAAGGTGGTGGCCGTGGTGAACGGCGAGAAGCGGACGTGGGAGGCTGATCGGCTGATCGCCAACGTGGGATTCAAAGCCGACACCGGGCTGACGGCCGAACTGCGGGTACACGAGCCGGCCGGCGAGGTGCGCACCAGCGAGCCGAACTTCTTCACCCTCGGGGCGAAGAGCAAGGGGCGAGACTCGGGATTCTACCTGCACGAGGCCCAAGAGCAGATTCGCACGGCGTTCGCGGAGGTGGTGGGGAACGGGAGGATGCTGAGCACGGCTCGCCTACACCACGATGTTCACCAGCTTTCCCTTCACTACGATCACCTTCTTCGGCGTCTTGCCGCCGAGTGCCGCCTTCACGCCCTCGTCCGCCATTGCCGCCGCTTCGAGGGCGGCGTTGTCGATCTCGGCGGGCAGCATCAGCTTCGCCTTCAGCTTGCCGTTCACTTGCACCGGGATTTCGACCTCGTCGGCCTTGCACAGCGTCGGGTCGAACTTCGGCCACGGTTCGTAGGCGAGCGTGGTCGTGTTCCCCAGCGCCGCCCACAGTTCTTCGGCGACGTGCGGGGCATACGGCGCGAGCAATAGCACGAACGGCGACAGCACCGCCTTCGGACGCACTTTCTGCTGCGTCATGTGGTTGCTGAACTCCATCATCGCACTGATAGCGGTGTTGAAACGCATCCCGTCGGTGTCTTCCGTCACCTTTTTGATGCAGCGGTGGAGTTCACGGAGCGTCTCGGCATCCGGTGCCACCTCTTGCACGGCGGCGTTCAACTTCATCTCGTCTCCGTCGTCGATCATCAACCGCCACACCCGTCCCAGGAAGCGATACACGCCCTCCACGCCCTTCATGTTCCACGGCTTGGTTGCTTCCAGCGGACCCATGAACATCTCGTACAGCCGCAGGGAGTCGGCCCCGTACTCACTGGTCACGTCGTCCGGGTTGATGACATTCCCGCGAGACTTCGACATCTTCTCGGCTTTCGGCTGCAACTCGATACGTGGCGACTTCAGGTACGGCTTCCCCTTCACCTTCTCCGTCAACTCTTCGGGCAGGTCGATGACTTTTCCAATCTCTCGACCCGCCACCTTCAGCACATAGCTGTCGGCCTTCCTCTCGTCCTCCGACTTTCGGAAGACGGCTTCGACGCCCGCCGCCTGCAATGCATCCTTGTTCGCTTCGGCGTCTTGTACCGAGCAGTGGTACTCGTACTCGCCCAGGATCATCCCCTGGTTCACCAGCTTCTGGAACGGTTCGCGGCAGTTCACGTACCCGCGGTCGAAAAGCACCTTGTGCCAGAAGCGGCTGTACAGCAGGTGCAGCACGGCGTGCTCGGCCCCGCCGACGTACAGGTCCACCGGCAGCCAGTGGTTCAGCTTGCCGGCGTCGGCGAACGCCTGCGGGTTCTGCGGGTCGATGTACCGCAGGTAGTACCAGCAACTGCCGGCCCACTGCGGCATCGTGTTCGTCTCGCGGCGATAGGTGACGCCGCCGCGGGTCACCGTCAGCCAGTCGTTGGCTTTGGCGAGAGGACCATCCGGGGAGCCGGTCGGCTTGAAGTCGGCCATCTGCGGCAGGGTGACGGGCAGTTCGCTCGCCGGCACGGTTCGCTTCGTGCCCGTGCGGTTGCCGGCCGCGTCCACTTCGTGCAGGATGGGGAACGGCTCGCCCCAGTAGCGCTGACGGCTGAACAGCCAGTCCCGCAGCTTGTAGTTGATTCGCCGAGTGCCGACGCCTCGTCCCTCTAGCCAGCTTGTGATTTTCTCTTTGGCTGCCGCGGTCGGCAATCCGTTGATGCCTGGATCGTGAGGGTACTCCGCGACGTACTTCTCCTGAGCCGACTTCGCATTCTGAACATGCTGTGGGTTTGGCCCTTCCAGCATCCACTCCGGCATTCGCGGAGGGGATTCGCAAGCTACACCCTCTTCGCATCGCGCGGATGTCCACGATTCAGTCGATGAGTCGTATCCCCCATAACCCGGCCGAGGGGGCGGCTGGACCACCATGACCACCGGCAGCCCGAACTGCCTGGCGAACTCGAAGTCGCGCTCGTCGTGCGCCGGCACGGCCATGATCGCCCCGGTGCCATACGTCGCCAGAACGTAATCCGCGATCCACACGGGGATGTGTTTGCCATCGACCGGATTGACTGCACTCGCCCCGGTGAACACGCCGGTCTTCGTCTTCGCCATCTCGGTCCGCTCGAAGTCCGATTTCCGTGAAGCGGTTTCACGGTACTCTCGCACCGCTTGCTTCTGTTCCTCGGTCGTGATCTTCTCGACCAGCGGATGTTCCGGGGCCAGCACCATGTACGTCGCACCGAACAGCGTGTCGGGCCGCGTGGTGAAGACCCGAATCGTCGCGTCGTGGTCGGCCAGCTTGAAATCGACCTCCGCCCCTTCGCTCTTGCCGATCCAGTTCCGCTGCATCTGCTTGATGCTCTCGGACCAATCCAGCGGGGCCAGGTCGTCGATCAGCCGCTCGGCATACGCCGTGATCCTCATCAGCCACTGCTTCAGCGGCATACGCACCACCGGGTGGCTGCCGCGCTCGCTCTTGCCGTCGATCACCTCTTCGTTCGCCAACACAGTGCCCAGCGCCTCGCACCAGTTCACCGGAACCTCACTCTCATAAGCCAGCCGGTGGCCGTCCACATACTTCGCCACCGCCGACTCGCCCTGCGCCCGCACGACATCCGGGATCGGCAGCTCGCTGATCGGCCGGCCCTTCTGTTGCTCCGCGTCGTACCAGGTGTCGTAGATGGTCAGGAAGATCCACTGCGTCCACTTCACGTAGTGCGGGTCGGTGGTGTCAACCTCGCGGTCCCAGTCGTAGCTGAACCCCAGGCTCTTGATCTGCCGGCGGAAGGTGTTGACGTTGTTCTGCGTGTTGACGCTCGGGTGTTCGCCTGTGGCAATCGCATGCTGCTCGGCCGGCAACCCGAACGCATCCCACCCCATCGGGTGCAGCACATGGAACCCGTTCATCCGCTTGAACCGGGCCAGGATGTCGGTCGCCGTGTACCCCTCCGGGTGGCCGACGTGCAGCCCGCTCCCGCTCGGGTACGGGAACATGTCGAGGATGTAGTACTTCGGCTTCCCGGCCACCTCGGGGGTGCCGGGGTCGGGCGTGTGGAACGTCTTGTTCGTTTCCCAGAACTGCTGCCAGCGGCGTTCAATCGCGGCGGGGTTGTAGCTCGGCATTGCGAAACCTGCGGTGCGAAACGGATGATTTACTGATCCATCGGACACCGGGACAGGGCCGTGGGTTCAAGCGACCGCCTGGGTGTCCCCCGCTTCGTATCGCATCCCCCACAGCCACAGCCCGCCGCCGACGAGCACCAGCCCGGACGTGCTCAAAAACGCCGTGTGCAGGTCGGATGCGTCAGCAATGCCGCCAAGGATGGTCGGCGAGATGGCATCACCGAGTGCGTGAATGACGAGGATGTTCACTGCAAAGGCGGTAGCGCGGATGGTCGGTGTGGTCACGTTCGCCAGCAGGGTGAACGCCGGGCCGGTGTACAGGAACAGGCCGAACACCCCCAGGAACACGAACACCCACGCGAGCGGGAACGGTACGTACAGAAGCGCCAGGATGAACGGGAACGCGGCCAGGGCCCCCACCCCGCTGACCAAGAAGTATGCCCCCCTCACCCGCCGCCTCAGCCACTCGCCCAGCCACGCGCCCGCGGCGGTGGCGGTGAACCCGGCCACCACCAGAATCCCACCGAAGATCAGCCCCACACGCCCGGCGGTCATCGAATCTTTCACCGGGGCGGCGTCGATCACCCACGAGCTGTACTGGCGGAAGTCGTCGTCCCCCATCGCCGTCTTCAGCTTGTCGCGGAGTTGGTGGACGGTCAGCACGTCGTCCGACGCGACCGCGTTCACCTTCGCCGTCACCGCCTCGGGCACCACAGGTGTTCCGTCGGAGCGGACGAACCCGTCTCCGGTTCGCAGTGTCTCCACCACCGCCGGGGTGAGGGCGAACCGCGCCTCCCGCTCGAACACGTAGACCGGCATCCACGCCGCCACCCCGCCCATCACGAACGTGACCGCCGTCATGCCCAGGCAGCAGAGCACGAACGAGCGGTTGTGGGCCAGCGTTTTCAGCACCGCGAGGTAGCCGGGGCGGGCTTCCACATTCGCCGCCGGGCGGGGGAACTCCTTCCGCAAGAAGCACATCGCCCCCAGCAGAAGGCCGGAGAAGGTGAACACGAACGCCCCCCGCCACCCGGCCCACTCCGCCACTTGCGAGCCGATGACGAAGCCGAGCGCGCTGCCCACCGGGATGGCCATGTTGAACCACGCCATCACCTTCCCGCGGGCGGCCTGAGGGAAGATGTCGGACAGCATCGCCGACGCCACCGGCCCGTACGCCCCTTCCCCGATGCCCACGCAACACCGCGTGAGCAGAAGCACCCAATACCCGCCCGCCAGCCCCGAACACCCACTCGCGATGCTCCATCCGGTCACGCCGATGCCGAGGATCACCCACCGCCGGTAGCCGTGCCCGTCCAGCCAGCCGAAGATCGGGGCAAACACCATGTACGCCACCATGAACGCGCTCGTCAGCAGGCCGAGTTTCGTCTGGATGAACGGGTCGGCCGGGTCCATCATGGCCGCGTCGAGTTTGATCTTCGGCAGCACCGCCGACAGCACCTGCCGGTCGATGTAGTTGAACAGGTTGATGCCGAGGAGCAGACTGAGGGCGAGCCGAGCGCCAGGGGCCGGAGCGGTGATCGGGGACGAAGCCATGAGTTCGGCACCGGGGCGGAATGAATGGGAACGGTATAATCACTGCTGCCGGAAAAAGAACCTGCCCGACCGCT
>JANNDF010001167.1:0-8610 GCA_031387445.1 Planctomycetia bacterium | reverse complement strand
GCGGCAAACCCACCCGGTCACTGCGTTCCCGGTTCCACAGGTGGTGCGCCGTCGGGCCTCACGTCCCCTACGGGGACTATTCGACCACGACCTACAACGTGGCCAGCACCTCACCGAGAATCCGCAGGCAGACGTTCACCTGTTCGGCAGTCACGCACAGGGCGGGGCAGAAGCGGATGGCGCTCTCGCCGCAGCCGAGGAGGAGCAGCCCGCGACGGAAGCAGCCGTCGATCACCTTCTCCCGCACGCCGGCACTCGGCACGTCGGCGGCGGTCATTAGCCCCAGCCCGCGGACGTGGCTCAACCCCGGCAGCTTGCGAAGTCCTTCCCGCAGTTGCTCGCCCCGCTCGGCGGCGTTGGCGGTGTACCCGCCATCGAGTAAATCCAGCGTGACCAGCGCCGCCCGGCACGCCACCGGGTTGCCGCCGAACGTGCTGGCGTGGCTGCCCGGCGGCCAGTCCATCACGTCGGCCTTCGCAATGATCGCCCCGAGCGGCAGCCCACTGGCAATGCCCTTCGCGCTGCACACGATGTCCGGCTCGACGCCGTAGTGCTCCACCGCCCACAGCTTCCCGGTGCGGCCCATGCCCGATTGAATCTCGTCCACCACCAGAAGGATGCCGTGCTTGTCGCAGATCTCGCGGAGTGCGGGCAGACACCCGGTCGGCAGCGGGTGGTAGCCGCCTTCGCCCTGGATCGGCTCGACGAAGATGGCGGCCACCTCCTCCGGCGGGGCGATCCGCTTGAAGATGGTCGCTTCCAAATCCGTGATGAGAGTGCACTGCCCGTTGCGCCGGTTGTCGCACGTGCCGGGGCATTCCTTCGGGAACGACACGTGGTGAACGTCGGGCACCAGCGGGGAGAACCCGCGGCGGTGGACGAGCTTCGACCCGCTGAGCGACATCGCCCCATACGTGCGGCCGTGGAACGCGCCGAAGAACGCGACCACCCGCGAACGCTCGGTGTGCCAGCGGGCCAGCTTGAGAGCCGCTTCCACCGCCTCCGCACCGCTGTTGCAGAAGAACACCTTTTTCGGCGTCGGGCCGGGGGCGGTGCGGGCGAGGCGCTCGGCCAACTCGATCTGCGGGCGGTAGTAGAAGTCGGTGCCACTCATGTGGATGAGCTTGGCCGCCTGGTCTTGAACGGCGGCAACGACATCGGGGTGACAATGCCCGGCGTTCGTGACCGCAATCCCTGCGGTGAAGTCGAGGTAGCGGTTGCCGTCCACGTCTTCGATGACGCACCCGCTGCCGCGCTCGACCACCAGCGGATACACGCGGGTGTACGACCCGGACACGAACACGGTGTCGCGGGCCAGCAGGCCGGCCGCGATCGGCCCCGGCAACGGGGTGACGACGTGCGGCACCGGTAGGTGGTCGAAGGCGAACATGGGAGAGGCCTCCGGGGAGAGGGGACGGGAATCACACCGCCAGCGTGAGCCGCAGGCGAATTTGCACTTCCGCCCAGTCTCGATCCGACAGTCGGCCGACGGGCACGGGTACGTCGGCGATTGGGGTGCTGGTGAAAAATGGCCGGAACAGACTCGGGTAGTGCAGTCCGGCCGCCCCCCAGTCCAGGAGGGCGTACTCCAGCGGTCCCAACGACGGCGGGAAGCGGGTGGTGATGGTGGCGAGAATGAGGTCCGGCCGGGTGGCGTGGTACAGGTCGGACGACACCACCACCGCCGGGCGGTACTTGCTCACCCGAACCCCGGTCTGCAACAGAACCACCACGTCACCGGGGCTAGGCAGGATCGCCATTCCCTTCCTCCGCTTCCTGTTCGTCGAGATGCCGCATCGCGGCGGCAGTCGTCTCGCGGTAGTCCTCGTCCGTCCAGCCGATGTCATCGAGCGGTGGCTTCTCCGCCCATTGCTTCAGCATGACGGCGTGGGCAATCATCTTCCGCACCATTTCTGGCGGCAGTTCGCTCGCCACGCGGGTCAGCTCTTCCAGTTCGGTGGTCATCGGCCGTCCCTCCGGTGTCCTGTGAATCATACCTCAGCCGTCAGCCCCTGGGCCATCTTGATGCCCGTGCCGTGGTTCACCGTCCAGGCCACCCGGTGCGTGACGGTGTCCCGCAGGCCGGCCGCACTCGGATGGCCGTTGCCGCTCCGCTTCACCCCGCCGAATGGCAAGTGGACCTCCGCCCCGATGCACGGCAGGTTGGCGTACCCCAGCCCGTACTCGCACTCGTCGCGGAAGAACCGCAGCCGGCGGTAGCTCTCGGAGATCACCGCCATGCTCAGCCCGTACTCGGTGCTGTTGGCGATCCGCACAGCGTCCTCGTCCGTGCGGAACGGGATGAGCGCGACGTGCGGGCCGAACACCTCCTCGTGAATGCAGCGCAGGTCGGGCTTCCACTCGGTGCGATAGGCGAACGGCGAGATGAAGCACCCTTCCTTCCCAATCGGCGCGGCGTCGATCAGCACCTTCACGCCTTCGCTTTTCGCCAACTCGTTGTACCCGATCACCTTCTTCCGGTGTTCCTCGTGAATCAGCGGGCCGGCGAAGTTGCTCGCATCCAGCGGGTCGCCGAACTTCAGCCGCTTCGCCGTCGCCACGAACTCGGCGGCGTACTTGTCGATGATCGACTCGTGGACCAGAATCCGCGACGCCGACACGCACCTCTGGCCGGTCGTCTTGAACGCGCTCAGAATGCCGGCTGTTACGGCCAGATCGAACCTCGCGTCGTCGCACACGATCACCGCGTTCTTCCCGCCCATCTCGGCGGCCACGATGCGATCCGGGAAGTCGGCCGACACCTGCTGAATACGTTTGCCCACGTCGTAGCTGCCGGTGAACAGCACCACGTTCACCCCGCGGTTCTTCACGAGTGCTTCGCCCGCCACACCGTCGCCGTGAACCAGGTTGATGGTGCCGTCCGGGAACCCGGCTTCGAGGAACAGTTCCACCAACTTCTGCCCCACCGCCGGCGTGTCCTCGCTCGGCTTGAACACCGCCGTGTTCCCTTCCACCAGGCTCGGCCCGAGCATCCAGAGCGGCACCGCGAACGGGAAGTTCCAGGGCGTAATCACCGCCACCACGCCCCACGGTTTCCGCAGCACGAACGCATCCTTCTCGGCGATCTCGGAGGCGATGACTTCCCCGACCGGCATCCGCCCGGTGCCGAACACGTACTGCACCATGTGCAGCCCTTCCACCACCTCGGCCCGGCACTCGGTGACGTTCTTCCCGCACTCGCGGGCCATGAGCGTGGCGAGCGCGTCGGTGTCCCGCTCGATCAGCTTGGCGAGCCGGTCGAAGCAATCGGCCCGGTGGATGCGAGACGTTCGCTTCCAACCGGGGAACGCCGCCCGTGCCGCGTCCACCGCCTGGTTCGCCTCGGCGGGGGGGCTACTCGGAAAGTGCCCGACCGCCTCGGACAGGTTCGCGGGGCTGGTGCTGGCGAAGTCGGCGCGGTGGGCCAGCCACTCGCCGCCGATGCGGTTCCGCCCCAGGACGGGAGGGGTCATGGGTGGGCCTCGTCGTGGTGAACGGGATGTGTGACGACCATTCTACCGAGGTGGTCGAGACGGGCTTCTATGCGGTGGTGGACCAGTAGAACGCGATGAATGCCTCATCGGTTTCGGCCACCACCGCCACATCGTTCCAGTCGGCGTACATTTGGAGCGCCGACAGGTAGCGAGAAGCGTCGAGCAAGTACGCAGGTAGCGGGCGACGCAGTGAACCACTGTATTCCGCGACGATACGGGTGAACTCGGCTCCCGTTATTGGTCGGCACTGGCCACCTTCGGCATAGTCGCGAAAGTGCTCTTCACGCCCCTCCCAGCCTTGTGATTGGAGTGTCTTCACCCAGAAGAAGAGAGGGCTGTCAAACTCCCGCTTGTCACCTCGAAACGTCCAAATCGTTTGCTCCGAGGATGGTGACACGAAATCGAAGTGGCCGAACTCCGTGACTTCCATCAGGGGAGTGGAAGCGACCGAAAGCACTGGCAGTTCGGCCACCAGTTGAGCGCGGGTGAACACCTCACACCCCGGTGAACAGGCTCTGAATCACGCTGCCACGGTTGAGCGACACCGGGCGGTCGAAGCGGTCTTTCACTTCCGTCGCCGGATCGACGCCGAGGGTGTGGTACACCGTCGCCCCCAAATCGTCCGGCGAGAACGGCGTGGTGCTGGGGTACGCCGCGGTCGCGTCCGACTTGCCGATCACCTGCCCGCCCCGCACCCCGCCGCCGAAGAACGCCCCGCAGAAGCACGCCGCCCAGTGGTCGCGGCCGGCGTTGCTCTTGTCCACCTTCGGCGAGCGGCCGAACTCGCCCATCACGACCACCAGGACGTCGTCGATCAGCCCAGTCGCGGTCAGGTCGTCGAGCAGCGCCGACACGCCGGTGTCGAGCGGCGGCAGCAAGTCGTTCTTCAGCCGCTTGAAGTTGCCGCTGTGGCTGTCCCAGTTCTGCACCTTCCCCATGTTCGCCTGCACCACCGGCACGCCGGCCTGCACCAGCCGGCGGGCCAGCAGCAGGCTCTGCCCGAACATGTGCCGGCCGTAGGTGTCGCGGGTCTTGTCGCTCTCTTGGGACATGTCGAACGCCTTCGCCACCGCCCCGCTCGTCAGCAGTGCCGCCGCTTGGGACTGCTGCTCGGTCAGCTTGCCCGCCTCCGCCGACGCCGCGAGTGCCGTCTGCTGCTTGTTCACCGCCGCCAGCAGCGCCATGCGGTCGCTCAACTGGTCCGCGTCCAGCCCCGGCGGCAGCTTCACGTTGTCAACCTTGAACTCCTTGCCGTTCGGGTCTTTGCTGATCTGCCACGGGTCGAACTTCGGCCCCAGGAAGCCGGCGTGCTGGCCCGGCCACACGAGCGCCCCTTCGGCCAGGAACGTCGGCAGCGTGACGCCAGAAGGGACGCCGTCCTTCGGCGGGTTGAGGAACGACACCCCGCCGGCGTAACACGGCCAGTCGTCCCGCGACAGCGGCTTGTCGAACTTCACGCCCGGTTGCAGTGTGCCGGTGATGATGTGGTGCGTGGCGGCGGTGTGGTTGTTGTCCTTGTGGGCGAAGGTGCGGACGATGGCCATCTTGTCGGCACGGGCGGCGAGCTTCGGCAGGTGTTCGCCGAACTTTACCCCCGGCACCTTCGTGTCGATCACGCCGAACTCGCCGCGGATCTCCACGGGCGCGTCCGGCTTGGGGTCGAACGTGTCGATGTGGCTCGGGGCACCCGTCTGGAACACGAGGATGACCGACTTCGGCTTCTTGCGAGGGGCGGCGAACGACACCGACGGCAGCAGCGAGGTCAGCCCGACGCCGAGCAGCCCGGAGTAACCCACTTGCAGCAACTCGCGGCGGTTGATTCCGACAGGCATGCGAACTGACCTCGGGTGCGGAGTGGGGACACTTCGCGGGGGGAATGGAATTAGAGCATGTGGCGGGCGGAAAGGCGAGCGGAAATGATTCTCAACACCCGCCGACCGCCACTGCCGCGACGATGCCGGTACACACCTCCCACGTCGTCAGGTGCCACACGCCGCCTGGCGACCGCAGCACCCGCGGCGGGCGGGTCGGGTCGAGATCGACGGCACAGTTCGCCAACTCCCGCACCCCGCACCCGATGCCCTTCAAGATGGCTTCCTTGCACGTCCACCCGCGGAGGAACGCGGCCGGCTTCGACTCGTCGGGCAACCCGTGAAACTGCTCGCTCTCCTCCGGGGTGAAGTACCGCTTCACGAGTCCGGGCAAATCGCGGGTGGGCGAATGGCGTTCCACGTCCACGCCGACCGGAACTACGCTCAGTGCGAACAGGGCCGCCCCGTCGGTGTGGCTCACGTTGAAGTGCCTGCCGTCGATGCCTTCCAACACCGGCTTGCCGTCGGCGGTGGCGACGAGCGGAACGGCGTGCGGGGGAACACCCAACCACAAGCCGAGGGCGGAGCGGAGGACGGCCCGGCTGCGGCGGAACTGCTCGCGGGCTTTGGCGTGTGTGGTGCGATTCAGGCGGGCGAGTTCGAGGACGGTGAACGGGTCGAGCGTCACCCATTCGGGCAGGGGGGTGGCATCAGGCAGGGTAAAGACGAGCGTGCCGCGGAGGGCAGGGAGGGCGGCGGGGAGGGCAGTGGGGGAGATGTGTTGCAAGACCTCACCCCCGGCCCCTCTCCATGAATGGAGAGGGGTGTTCAACCTGCTCAGGTTATCGGTCTTCGCCGCGACCCCTGGGAGGGGTTCACGCTCCCAGGGGTTGCGGCGAAGAGAAGGAACGTCTCCCCATTGAACACCCCTCTCCATGAATGGAGAGGGGCCGGGGGTGAGGTTTCTTCTCTCACTCACCTACCGACATTGTGTACACCTGTTCCCGTCTGCGACAACTCTTCCATCTCTTCCGGAGGGTTCCGCCGTGAGCAACGAAGTGCTGGCCCAGCGGCTCCGCGATCATGCCACCTGCCTCGCCAAGCGGGGCGACAACCTGTACCGCGTGCGGGCGTTCCGCCACGCCGCGTTCACCGTCATGAGTCTCCAGAAGGAGGCCGAGAGGTTGTCCCGCGACGAGTGGGCGAAGCTGCCCGGCATTGGCAACAGCCTGGCCGAAACGCTGGTGGAGTATGCAAAGGGTCGTTAGGGTGGCCCGCTCTCGCCGAGAGCCGGAGTCCGAATCCGCCCTCGGCGAGGGCGGACCACCCTATTCTTTCCTCAACTCCCACTGGTCGAACAGCCGCCCTTCCACGTCGAACACCTTGCACTGCATCAGCCCGCCGTCCACCGTGAAGTAGCAGAAGTGGAAGTCGCTCCGCTGCTGGTTCTTGTAGAAGGCCGGCGTCGGCTCGAACGGTTCCAGCCCGCCGCCGCCGCCGCCGCTCGTCAGGTACGTCACCCCCGTCTTGCGGTCCACCTTGTTGTCGCGGACGGGGAACGTCCGCTCGTAGGCGTCGATGTGCCCGTTCATCGCCAGGTCCACGTTGTGCTTCTCGTACAGGCCGATGAGCGGCTTGTGCAAGACCGACCCGTAGGTGGTGCTCTTCTTCTCCGTGTCGCCGTAGTCGTTCGAGTCGGACGAGTAGAGCGGGTGGTGGTGGTAGCACACCTTCCACTTGGCCGTGCTGGCGGCCAGGGCTTTGTCCAGCCACTGGTACTGCTCGCTCTTCGGGTCCACCGGCTTGTTCGTATCCAGCACGAAGAAGTCGGCGTTGCCGTAGGTGAACGAGTAGTAGAACTCGGGCTTCGGCAGGCTGAAGTATTTGTAGTAGTGGGCGTGGTTCTTCTCGTGGTTGCCGATGCACGGGTAGACCGCCACGCGGCTGAACAGCTCGCTGCACGGTTTGAACAGGTCGCCCGTCCACTGCCACTTGGCCGGCCCGTCGTCCACCACGTCGCCCATGTGCAGCACGAAGTGCGGCCGCCGCTCCCACATCAGTTTGGCCACCTTGCCCGTGACCACCGGGTTCCGCTGGGTGTCCCCGACCACGCAGAAGGTGTAGGCGTCGGTCGTGTCCACGGCGGTCATGAACGTGCCCGGCTTGCCGCCAGTGGTCTTGCCGTCGGCCCCGGTCACCTCGAGCTGGTAGTAGTATTTCGTCTTCGGCGACAGGTCGGTGAGCGTGATCTCGTGGAGCGTGTCGGCCTTGTCCACCTTCGCCACTTTCGCCGGCGGGTAGGTGCTGCCGTACTTCAGCACGGCCGTGGTGGGCACGTCCGTCTCGCACATGACGGTCATGCCGGTGCGGGTGCCGAACTGCAAGTATGGCTCGATGACGAACTTCGGGCCGACGACCGGTGCCGGCAGTTGGGCCAGCTTCTCGTCGGCCTTGAAGTGGGCGGCCAACTTGTCGGCGGGAATGGCGGCTGCCGACCAGATGACTTCTTTGATCGCCCCGCGGGTGGGGTAGTCCTCGTCGTCGTCCTGATACCGGCCGATGACGAGATTCGCTTTGTCGGCGTACAACACGTCGCCGGACTGGGCGGTCGAAGTGGCGTCTTCGGCGCCGTTCACGAACAGCCGTATGGTGGTGCCGTCGTAGGTGGCGGCGACGTGATACCAGCGGCCGACCTGGTACTTGGCCTTCCCCTTCAGGTACGTCAGCTTGCCGTCGCCGTCGTCCGCGCCGTTGCTGGCCAGGGCGAAGGTGAACACTTCGCGGTCGAACCCGAGCAGGAAGCCTTTCTCCTTCGAGCCGTTGTCCTGCATCGCGCCGAAGATGCCGCCCCACTCGGTCGGGTCGTCGACCCGCACCCAGGCCACCACGGAAAACTCTTTCTTTGGCAGTGCCGCATCACCCGCCCGCAGGTCTTTCTTCACCAGCACGAAGTCGTTCGGTCCGGTCAACTCAATTGCCGGTGGGTCGGTCAGGCGGTTCGGTTTACCCTGGACGGCGGCGTCGAACTTGCCAGCCTTGTCGCTGACCGTTTTCGCCTTCCACCCGTCGGCGTCGAACGTCCAGGCGGCGAGCGGTTTCAGGTCGTCGGTCGGGGCGGCCGTGGACAGCGCCCCGCGGAACAGCACGGCGGCGATGGCGATGCCGACACACAACCCGCCAACCAGCAGCCGCTTCGTCCAGGTGGTCATGTGGGAAGCTCCGGGGAATGCTTTTGTAGGGCGGGTCGAGCCGCGAGTACGGGCAGAAATCCGAGAGTCGGGCCGTCAGGCACTCACGACCGCCGC
>JANNDF010001132.1:0-3271 GCA_031387445.1 Planctomycetia bacterium | reverse complement strand
TTCGCGGGACGCCGCCGACGGGCAGGCCCCGGCGGAAATCCTCGACGCCCTGAAACACTGGCTCGCCGCCGTCCGGTAAGTCCGAAACACGAGTCAGAGAGTTCCTCTCGGCCCGGAGGAGGGTCATTTCATCCTCCGGCCCGGTGAAGTTCACACCGTCGGGGACGTTCACGCTGAACTCTCGCGTCTTGAATCTCGACCACCCTTTCGCAGGTGGGGGCGGCGTGGTGACTTTCGGCGGTGCCGTCGTTGGCGTGGTGAATGAAGGAATGGTGCCAGTAGTTGCAGGTGACGACTCACCGGGCTTCGTCGGCGGTGTGCCGCCACAGCCGACCAGAGCGCCGACCAACGTCACCAGACAGAAGCCCGCGAGATTGCGACCAACGATCGACATGCCCGACTCCGAAATGAGGAGAAACAAATCGCACGTCACGCTTCGGCCTGAAAGGCCGGCTTCTGACAGCCCAGGTCGGAGCGAGCGAAGCGAGCGGAGGCCTGGGAACGAGGAACAAGTACCCCCGCCCTGAAGGGGCGGATTCACCTGCCTGAACCCGCCCCTTCAGGGCGGTTCCCACTTCACCCGTGGTCCCAGGGCTTCGCCCTGGGCTGACAGAACCCGGCCCTTCAGGCCGATGAACTCCACTCACTCCACCAGCGTGTCCACGAACTTCACCACGGCGGCCCGCTTGTCGCCGTTGTTCTTGCTCGTCAGGGTGACCGGCACGAACACCTCGCGGGTCTGCCAGCCGTCCACCTTCTCCACCGTCGGCGGGCCGGCTACCTCCGCCACCCGATCCGTGAACTGGCCCACCGCCCGCGCCCAGTACACTTTGCCCGTCAGCGGGTCGTGCGCTTGCACCCGCCCGGCCGGGTGCGCGGCGTACACCGCCAGGGTCAATCTCGCCTGCGTGTAGCTGGCAACGCCCGTGCCGGTGGTGAGCGGCTCGCCGTAGTTGAACCGCCACAGCCGCTTGCCGGTGGTGCGGTCGAGGGCGTACAGCCAGCCGTCGCGACTGGCGGCGAACACCGCCCGCCCGTCGGCGGTCAGTTGGTTGTGGACCGAGCGGGCGAGGTCTTGCTGCCAGAGGGTGTCGCCGGTGGCGGCGTTCATGCACAGCACCGCGCCGGCCGGCTTCGTCTCCGGCGGGCGGCCGGGTTCCGTCTCGCTGTTCAGGTCTTCGGTCAGCCGCCCGGTGCCGACGCCGAGGAACAGGCGGTCGCCGCTCACCACCGGGTTGCCGAACGAGCGGTACGGCAGTTCCTTCTTCCACACCTCGTGACCGGTCGCGGCGTCCAGGCAGACGGTGGCGTAGGTGTTGTACCCGCTGCCGGCGTACACCTTGCCGTTCGCCAGTACCACCGGCGAATCGATGTGCAGCCCCTGCTCGATCCCGCGGTAGTGCCACACCTCCCCGCCGTCGATCGTCAGGCAGTACACGCCGTCGTCGCCGGCGGCGAAGTACACCCGCCCGTCGGCCACCACCGGCGTGCCTTCCGTGTGGCTGGTGGTGCGAAACTCCCACAGCTTTTGCCCGCTCTCGGCGTCCAGGCAGAGGAGCCGGCACTGCGGGTCGGTGTGCAACCCCTCGCCGCAGAACAGCCGCCCGCCGGCCACCACCGGCGTGCAGTACACGCCCCGCAGTTCGGGATCGGTGTACACCCACTTTTGCCTGCCGGTCGTGCGGTCGATGCAGACGATCGCCCCCTTGCGGAAGATGGCGTCCTTCAGCCCGCCGTAGTAGGCCCGCGTGGGCGTGAGGGTGACGCCGGACATCACCTCTTCCACATCCGGCGACTCGTACCACACGGTGGCGTCGGTCAACTTGATCGGAGACTCGGCCTGTGACACTGCGGTGTCACCGAGTTCGACGGCGGCGGTCCCCGTGGTGCCGGCGTGCGGCAGGCCGAGGGTGAGCATCACCCCGCCGAACAGCAGCATGGCCACGAGTGCGGCCGCTTCCCCGGACACGCGAGTACGAACCGACGGGTCGGGTTCGGCCGGTGACCGCAGCACGCGATACGCGAGGTACGCGGCGCCGGCGATCAGGCCGATGATGCCGGCGGTCAGTTCGCGGCTGGGCAGTTGGAAGAGCAGGCCGACGACTTCGCCGAAGGGCAGGCCGAACGGCGAACCAGTCGTGACCCAATGGCCGATGTACACGACGGCGAACACGATCAGTACGGATGCGGCGGCGAAGCCGAGCAGGACGAGCACGTCCTTCCACGCGGGCGGGTCGGTCTCGGCGGGGTCGGCGGCGACGGAGGAGCGGTAGCGGCGACCGGCCCAGAGCAGACCGAGGAAGACGACGCCGAGCAGCAGGGCGGTGAACGCGGTCGGCGACGCCCACCACTGGTCGGGCAGGAACTTCTGGGTGAAGAAGTAGACCGCGGCGAGCATGCCGTTCACGCTGACCACCATCATGAACGCCCGCCAGCGGCGGAAGCCGCCGGCCAGCCCGCCGAACGTGGCCGGGAAGATGGCCGCGAGTACGGCGAGCGGGGCGACGAACACTGTGCTCGGGATGACGCCGAATAGGGGGCCTGCGGTGGCCGCGCTCGGCGTTGCCTCGCGGCTAACCAGTTCCTTTTCCTTCTTCTCCTCTTCCACCGTCGGGCCGAAACCGGGCTTCTCCTTCAGGTCCGGGGCCGGGGCCTTCGCCTTACCGGCCACCACGTCGGCCACCAGCTTCCGCAACTCCTCGGTGGTGCCCTTGAACGTGCCCCGTAGCGCCGGCTCGCAGTTCAGCAGCGCCCACCGCACCACCTTCTTGTCGTCCTTGTCGGCGGTGCCGGAGAGTTGAAACCACGTCCCTTCCACGAACCCCCACGCCG
This sequence comes from Planctomycetia bacterium, assembly GCA_031387445.1. Classification (GTDB taxonomy): domain Bacteria; phylum Planctomycetota; class Planctomycetia; order Gemmatales; family Gemmataceae; genus JALHQU01. Next base: position 439 of record JANNDF010001132.1, on the reverse strand, counting down.
AGTAACTGTCGCCGTCCTTCTTCACGAACAGCACCAGCTTGCGGCCCTTCGCCAGCCGCTCCAGCAGCACCTTCGTGTGGTCGGCCTTCTTCGCCGGGGCGGTGATGCCGTCTTTCAAGTTCACCGGCAGGCGGGCGAACTCGGCCTTCCCCTTCAGGTCTTCCTTCGGCACGAACACGGCGGTGGCGTTGTCGGCGTCCACCGCGTCCACCTCCGCCAGGAAGATGGTGGGCAACTTGTCGATGATGTCTTGCAGCTTGATCGGGTTGTTCAGGATGGCCGGCGCCGGGGCGGCGACGGCGAGCAACACGAGCGCAACGGCGAGCAGACGGCGAGACATGCTAACACCTCGGCGAAGGGCCGGCACAATACAGACGGGCGAGGCGGGCGGGCGGTTCCCGACAGGGCGAACCCCGGCAGTGATGCCGGGGGTGCTTTC
>JANNDF010001111.1:0-2478 GCA_031387445.1 Planctomycetia bacterium | reverse complement strand
GACGGCGTGAAGCCGGGCGAGTTGGGTCACCCCCGGCTGTCGTGCCGGGGGTGACTCACCGTTGCCACCCCCCCCGGCACGACTGCCGGGGATCACCCGATCCCGCTACAATACCCCCCGACCACACGTCTCTCGCTCAGGCACGGACCCGCTGACATGAACCGCCGGAAGTATCTGTTCCCGAATGTGATCGAGCTGAACCTGGCGGCCGGTCGGCCGCTCGGGGTGAATGTCTATTTGATCGACGGCGGGAGCGAGTTCGTACTGCTGGACGTGGGCGAGGAGGACGCGCTGGACGAGGTCATCGACCTCATCCGGGCGATGGACTTCCCCCTCTCCAAGTGCAAGATGGTGATCGCCACGCACGCCGACGTGGATCACGTGCAGGGGCTGGCGTCCGCCCGCGACCGCCTGCGGACGAAGACCGCCGCCCACCCGAAGGCGGCCACCCTCATCGAGTCCGGCGAGCCGGTGCAGACCTACGCACGCATCTCCGCCCAGGGGGTGGACGTGCCAATGCCGGCGTGCAAGATCGACAAGAAGCTGAAGGACGGCGACGAGGTGAAGGTGGGCGAGCTGACGCTGGAAGTGATGCACACCCCCGGCCACACCGCCGGCCAGCTCAGCTTCCGTCTCGACCGGCTCCTCTTCAGCGGGGACAACATCTACCAGGACGGCGGGGTGGGGGTGATCGACGCGCACCACGGGTCGAACATCCCCGACTTCATTGCCAGCCTGACCCGCCTCCGCGACGCCGACGCCGACTTCCTGCTGCCCAGCCACGGCCCGCCCTTCCGCCACGACAAGGCGCTCATCCAGACCACCATCGACCGCCTCACCCACTACCAGTTCATGTCCGACTTCGGCACCTGTGCGGTGCGGTGGCCGCTCGAGGAGCAGTGGAAGGCGGACATCCTGGCCGGAAAAATGCCTACCTTTGGGGGTCAATAGTCATCAGTCATCAGTCATCAATCACCAGTTGGTGGGCCGGCATCCTCGGCATCCCGGCACTGGTGGTGGGTGGGCGGTGGCCGAGTGACTGATGACTGATGACTGATGACCGCAAGTACCTGGAGCTGGCCGAACTCGCCGGCGGGTTCATTCACGAGCTGAAGAACCACATCAACACGCTCTCCCTCAACCTGCAACTCCTCGGCGAAGACCTCGACCCGCCAGAGTCCCCCCGCGAGCGACGTGCCGCCGACCGCGTGGCCCGAGTGACCGACGATTGCCGCCGGCTGGTCGATCTGTCGAACGACTTCTTGCGGTTCGCCCGCGCCGACACCCCCACGCTCGGCCGGTGCGACCTGGCCGAGTTGGTGGGGCGGATGGTCGATTTCCTCACCCCCACCGCCCGCATGCAGCACGTCGAAATTGTCTGCCACACCGCCGCGGACGTGCCAGCCGTTCAACTGGACGTGGACCTGTTCGAGAAGGCGCTATTGAACCTGATGCTGAACGCGCAAGACGCCATGCCCGACGGCGGCACGCTGACGGTGCAAGTGCGGCCCGACGGCGGGATGGTGCTGCTGGCGGTCATCGACACCGGCGTCGGCGTGTCGGCGGAGTTGCTCCCGCGGGTGTTCGAGCCGTTCTTCACCACCAAGCCGGGCGGGCACGGGCTGGGGTTGGCGACCGCCCGGCGGATCGTCCTCGCCCACGGCGGGCAGATCGTCTGCCACAGCGAACCCGGCTGCGGAACGCAGTTCTGTATCACGCTGCCGGCGGGCTGACGCTTGGCGAGCGGTTCCAACTTCGCCTTTACAGCCCCGCCGCGGTCGCTATCGTCCCCGCTTCTACGCGAACGGAACCGTCACGGAGGACAGGTCATGGGCAGGGCCACGGGGGTGCTGTGTGGGATCGCGGCCGGCCTGGGGGTGGGCGTCGGGGCGGTGGTCGCCGTGCTGGCCATGGGTTCGCCCAAGCCGGCCGCGGCCGCCGGCAACGACCGCTACGACGACTACGTCATGTGTACCGGCGCGGTGAACATCAACCCGAAGGTGCAGGCCGACGGGGTGTGGATGCTCGACTATAAGAGTGGCAAACTGCTCGCCACCGTCATCGACAAGGCACAAGGCAAGATCGTCGGCTGGGCGGAAGTGGACCTGGTGAGTGAGTTCGAACTGGCCCCGAAGGCGGACGTTCATTTCCTGATGACGACCGGGTGGGTGAGCGCCGGGCAGTCGGCCCTGTACGTGGCCGAGACGAGCACCGGCAAGTTCGGCGTGTACACGATGGGTGCCGGGCCGGGTGGGGCGGGCGTGGTCGTCCGCCGGCACGACATGGCCAGTTTCCGGCCGGAGAAGCCGGTGCTGCCGGTGCCGGGTGGCGGCGTGGTTCCGCCCGGAGGTGGTGCGGTGGGCGCGGGACCGGCGGTGCAACCGCCGGCCGCCCTGCCGCCGATCGTGCCGGTCGGTGGCACCGAGAAGAAGTGACAATGAATGATCGGGCGAGCCGAGCACCGTAAGGTGCCGGGTG
>JANNDF010001051.1:0-2294 GCA_031387445.1 Planctomycetia bacterium | reverse complement strand
CGGGCGGTATGGAAGACCGCCCGCGGAGCGGGCAGCGACTTTCGGCGAGACGCGACACCGACTTGAGAACCGCTCTAGCGAAAGACGACCCCGGCTTCGAGGAACAGCAGCTTCTTCAGGCTCATGAGTGCCGACGCGGTAATGATGAGCGCCACCGCGCCGGCGGTGATGGCCGGGATCTGCCAGCCGAAGTAGAAGGCCGGCGGGGTGGTCTTGACGAAGTTCTCGAACACCACCCCGAACAGGGCCGCCCCGCCGATGCCCAGCCCGTACCCGATCACGCCCACCACCAGCGCTTGCAGCATGACCATGCCGACGATGCGGAGGTTGCTCACCCCCATCGCCTTGAGCGACCCGAACTGCTTCAGGTTTTCGAGCGTGAACAGGTAGAACGTCTGCCCGGCGATGGCACACCCGACCACGAACCCGAGGAGCACGGTGATGCCGAAGTTGATCGGGATGCCCGTCCGCTTCAGGTAGTAGCCGATGGTCATCCAGAAGAACTGGTCGTTCGTCTTCGCCTGCAGGCCGGTCTTCGCCTCGATCCGCTCGCACACCTCGTCCGCGCTCACGCCCTCCTGGGCCTTCACGAGAATGAACGGCAGCGTCTTCGGCTCGGGCGGGGCGTACTGGAGGGCGGCGCTGTACTTCGTGTACAGGATGGGGAACGTCTGGAACGTCGGGTTGCACTTCACCAGCCCGACGATGTTCGCCCGCTTGTTGTTGATCTCCAGACTGTGGCCGAGTTCGAACGGCGTGTCGATGCCGAACAGGTACGTCCAGCCGAAGGCGTCGAGGAACACGGCGTCGGGCTGGTCGAGGTCTTCCCACCGCCCGGCGGTGATGCGGTCGGGCCGCGGTTGCCCCACCACCCGCCCGTCGGAATCCTTGTTGTCGTAGTCCAGGCCCAGGAGGATCACCTGCTGGTAGGTGCCGTCGGCGAGCTTCGCCTTGCCCGTCCCCTTGTACAGCTTCACCGCCCACGCCACCCCTTCGACGCCCCGCACGCGGAGCAGCTTGTTGTCGCTCATCGGCTTCACGTCATCGACGAACTGCACGCTCTTGTCCATCACCCAAATGTCGGCCCCTTCCACGTCGCGGATCTGACTGGTGGTGTTCCGCATCAGCCCGCAGAAGATGGCCATCTGCTGACCCATGAGCAGGGCGGCGAAGCTCACCCCGAAGACGATGCCCAGGTACTTCGCCTTGTCGCCGGTGAGCATCCGCAGCGCGACCCAGAACATGGGAACCTCCGGTCTTCAGGTCATCAAGTCTTCAGGTCGTCAAGTCTCGACCCGATCAGGCTTCTGCCCGCCCTACTCCGCTTCCGAATTGTCAATCACGTCGGCCGACCCCGGACCTGACGACCCGACGACCCGACGACCGGACGACGCCGCGACAGCGGCCAGTGTGAACCCAACCACATGATCCGCCACCATGTCCACGCTCAGCGCTTCCATCTCCGCCTTGCCGAAGATGAGTTCGCTCAGCGGGCGGTTCTGCCGGTAGTACAGGCACTGCGCGATGACGCTGAACCCGGTCATCAGCAGGCGGTGTTCGTCCAGGTGCGGGAGCAGCTCGCGGAGGATGCCGCGCAGGTGGAACGCCAGCGGGCGGATGAACTCGTCCACCACCGTCCCGGCCGCTTTGCCGGGGTCGGCCATCTCCCGCATCATCAGCTTCATAGCGCTCGGCCGGGCCGGGGCGTGCATGCTCGCCACCATGCCGCGGATGAACCCCTCCAGCTTTGCTACCGGCAGTGTGCCGGGCGGGGCGAGGTTGCCAATCGGCAGATCGCGGGCGTTGCAGGTGTGCGCCCGCTTCACCGTTTCGATGTACAGGCGTTCCTTGTCGCCGAAGTGGTAGTTCACCCCGGCCACGTTTACCCCCGCTCGGCTACAAATCGCTCGCACCGACGCTCCTTCGTACCCGAAGTCGGCGAAGATCTCCTCCGCCGCCGCCAGCAGTCGTTCTTTGGCGCTCTCCGGCGTGTCCGGAAGGTCTTCCCCATGAATAGGTTCGGTGTTCATGACGAGTCAAGCTGTTGTTCTAAACGATCGTTTCAATCGGTCGATTGGGGCATACCCAACAACTGTTTGAAGTCAAGTGGGATACTGTAAGAGTGGGCCAACGGCGCGACGTGAGTCCGCCGGTGTTGGAAAGCACCGGCAGGCTCACGTCGCGCCGTTCGCCTTGCACACCACCAGCTACAAAGACCCCTATCCCCCTCGTGGGCCGCGAATGTCACACCTCTTGATCGTGTCCGGGTTGGCCAAGAGCTACGGCCCGCGGCC
>JANNDF010001047.1:0-6555 GCA_031387445.1 Planctomycetia bacterium | reverse complement strand
CTCGTCCGACGCGAACCACCCTCGCGGGTCGAGTTTGAAGTACCCGCTGAGCACGCCGTACACGTCGGCGTCCTCCTCGTGCAGGTCGTGCGGGCGGCAGTAGAAGGCCTCGGCCGCGTCCGCGAAGAACTCGCCCTCGTCGTCCCCCGCCTGCTCGCTGAAGAACGTTTCGGTGCCCAGTTTCAGTTCCAGCTTGTGCCGCTCGAACGCCCGCGTCATCACGAGCCGCCACCGCTCTTCCGCCGCCTTGCTGCCCAGCGGCGGGGTGCCGTTCGTCTCCCCGTCGAGGAAGTCGAGCTGGTGGGCGAACTCGTGGATCACCACGTTGTAGCCCAGGTCGGGGTTCTTCGCCTCGTGCAGCGCCTCCTTCCAATTCACGATCACCGGCCCGCGGTACCACGCCTGCCCGCCGTGTTCGTCCTCCGAAAGGTCGTCGTCCTCGTACCCGTCTTCGGGGTTCGGGGAGCGGAACACGTCCGGGTACACCAGGATTGATTCCACCCGCCGAAAGTAGTCGTGGTCCGTCACCCCGAGCAGCAGCAGTGATGTCTGGGCGGCGACGGTGAGTTTCATCTCCTCGGTGACGTGCAGCCCCCCGCACCCCACCCACGCCTTTTCGGCCACCAGCACGCGAGTAATGTCCCGCATCTTCGCCCGCTGGTCGGCGGTCAGCAGGGCGTAGTGCGCGACGTTCCGCTCCAGCACCACCTCCTGGTGGCGGGGCATCGGCGCGGCGAGCAGCTTGCGGCGGCGGCGGTTGCGGAAGAAGCCGAACATGGCGGAATTGTAGGCGGCTGTCACACCACGTGGCGATGCCTGTACGGGGGGCATCGAACCCCGGTGCCGCCATGAACGCCACGCCCCGCCTGCACATCGAGGCCCACTGGAACCGCCGGATCGCCGCGGCGGTGGGCGGACCGAATGCGGTGCGGGCGAATGCGGCCATCACCGCCGTTCACGTCGAGTTGGGTCGAGCGCTAACCCGCGTGCTCGGCGCCGGGCCGAACTTCCACTCATGGGCGGTGTGGGGGTCGAGCAAGGCGGGCGAAACCATCCGCGGGGAAGGAAACGGGCGAGCCGAGTGGGAACTGCCACTCGCCGCGGCGGTGGTCGTCGGGCTGGCCGGGCTGGTGATCGGCTGGCCGGTTGCTCTGGTCGGGGTGCTCGTCGGCTGGGTGGTCACACGCATGGCGATCGCGGCCGGTACGCGGCGGGCGGCCCGGCTGGTGCTGGAAGGGAACAAGTTGGTGGTCGCCGACATCGGTCGGGTGTCCGCCCGGTATCTCGGCTGGTTCACCTTTGACCGTCATGATGACGCCTGCAAGCTGGCCGACTTCCTCGCCACCTTACCAAATGAGCAACGGCTCTTGAAGGCGGCGTTCACCTGCTACCACCGGGCACGGTTCGAAACCGACCGGCACGAGCACGCCCGCCTCATGTGGGAAGGGAACTGTCTGGCCGTGCTGCACGAGCACCACAAACTGCAACCACTCCTCGCCGGGGCGATGCCGTGGGGTCTGCGGCGGTACGTGACGGCCCGGCTGCTCAAGTACCGTGTCGGCGGGTTGCAGTTGAAGGTGTCCGAACCGCTGCCGGCTGCGACCTTCACGAGCCACCAGCCGGCAGTGGTCGAACACCTCGCCACGTCCGCGGTCCACTCGACGAACTGGGCCGACTTGCACGACCGCATGGGATACATCTTCGCCCTCTTCGCCGCGTACCACACGCACCCGGCGGTGGGATAGACTACAAAGACACCGGCGAGGAATCCGATGACCGCTACACTGCTCACGCCGCCCGCACGTCTGGCCGCATTGTTCCACCACCTCGCTGACCGCTGGAAAGACGAAACCCGCTACCTGTCATCCCCCACCGCGATCTGTACCCACCCGGCCTACCAGCGGATCATCGGCCTCGGTCCGCAGGTGATTCCGCTCGTCCTGGCTGAACTCCACCGCGAGCCGCGACAGTGGTTCTGGGCGATGCGGGCGCTCACGGGGGAGAATCCGGTGGCACCGGATGACCAGGGTCGGGTCCAGGCGATGGCTGACGCCTGGCTCACCTGGGGCCGCGAGAACGGGTGGGTGGCATGAGCGTACTCGAAGTGGCGTTCCCGAATCTGGCCGACGACGGGTATCGGATCACGAGTCCGGTCGATCCCGCCTACAACTGTGTGGCATGGGCTACGGAGGAATCGGATCGATGGTGGGGGCCGGATGTGACTGGCGAGCACTACTGGCCACCATCAGTCACGCGAGAAGAGACGCTGGACGCCTTCGTTGCAGCGTTCGCCACTCTGGGCTACCTGTCGTCCGATTCCGCGAGGCTTGAACCCGACTTCGTCAAGGTCGCCGTGTTCGCCAAATCCGGCCTGCCCACTCACGTCGCCCGCCAACTCCCGTCGGGCAGATGGACGAGCAAACTCGGCCATTCCGAGGACATCGAACACGTCTTGCACGGGCTGACAGGGTTGGTCTTCGGGCAAGTGGCGGTCGTCTTGAAGCGGCCCATCGTCAACGAGTCGGACAGTCCCGCCGGCCGTGGCTAGAATCCCTCCACTCCACTCTCTGGAACTGAAGGGGTTCGCAATGGCGACCGCGACCGCAGACATCGGCCTGATCGGGCTGGCCGTGATGGGCGAGAACCTGGTGCTGAACATGGAGAGCCGCGGGTACACGGTGGCCGTGTACAACCGCACCACCAGCAAGGTGGACGAGTTCGTGAGCGGCCGCGGGGCGGGGAAGAAGTTCGTCGGGGCGAAGAGCCCGCAGGAGTTCGTCGCCTCGCTCAAGCGGCCCCGCAAGGTGATGATGCTGGTGAAGGCGGGCGACGCGGTGGACCAGACCATCGCCAGCGTGGTCCCGTTCCTCGAACCCGGCGACATCCTCATCGACGGCGGGAACACCCACTTCCCGGACACGAACCGCCGCATGGCCGAGGCGAACGCGAAGGGGTTGCTGTACATCGGCACGGGGGTGAGCGGCGGGGAAGAGGGGGCGCTGAAGGGGCCGAGCATCATGCCGGGCGGTGATGAGAAGGCGTGGCCGGCGGTCAAGGACATCTTCCAGAGCATCGCCGCGAAGGTGGACGAGGGCGGCAAGCCGGTGCCGTGCTGCGACTGGGTCGGCCCGCAGGGGGCCGGGCACTTCGTGAAGATGGTTCACAACGGCATCGAGTACGGCGACATGCAGCTCATCTGCGAGAGCTACCACCTGATGAGTTCGCTCCTCGGGCTGAAGGCGGCGGAGTTGAGCACCGTGTTCGGCCAGTGGAACAAGGGGGCGCTCGACAGCTACCTGATCGAGATCACGTCCGAGATCTTCGGGTACGTCGATCCGGAAACGAAGCAGCCGATGGTGGACCTGATCCTCGACAAGGCCGGGCAGAAGGGGACCGGCAAGTGGACCATCGACAGCGCCACCGAGAACGGCATCCCGCTCACGCTGATTGCCGAAGCCGTGTTCGCCCGCTGCCTGAGCGCGCAGAAGGGTCAGCGGGTGGCGGCGGAGAAGGTCCTGAACGGGCCGGCGGTGACGTTCACCGGCGACAAACAGGCGTTCATCAACGACGTGGAAATGGCCCTCTACGGCAGCAAGATCGTCAGCTACGCCCAGGGCTACGACCTGATGGGGGCGCAGGCGGCGGCGAGCAAGTGGACGCTGAACAACGGCGGCATCGCCCTCATGTGGCGGGGCGGGTGCATCATCCGGAGTAAGTTCCTGGGGAACATCAAGGAGGCGTTCGACAAGAACCCGACGCTGGTGAACCTGCTGGTGGACCCGTTCTTCGCGGCCGAGATCCAGAAGTGTCAGGCGGCGTGGCGGCGTGTGATCGCGGCGGCCGTCACGAACGGCATCCCAGTTCCGGCGATGAGCGCCGCCCTGGCCTACTTCGACGGCTACCGCACCGCCCGCCTGCCGGCCAACCTGCTGCAAGCCCAGCGGGACTACTTCGGCGCGCACACCTACGAGCGGACGGACAAGCCGGCCGGCCAGTTCTTCCACACCAACTGGACCGGCCGCGGCGGCACCACCGCCAGCAGCACCTACAACGTGTGACGGTTACGACTTGGGGCGAAGCGGCCCGCCCTTCATCGCGTTCAACCCGGCTGACTCCCTCAGCCGGGCGACTTGGTCGCCGATCTTCAGCGTTCTGACCAGTTGTTCCAATTCATCCGCTTGGCGTAGCATGTGGTGGAGTTGGGCCTCAGTTTCACCGAGTCGCAAAGCTAACTCGATCGCTTCGATCGAGTTAGCCTCACTGATGTCATTCACGAAGGTTGAATGTGCCGCTTGGTTCACTAGATCCTGAATCGGCTTGCCAAATCGTTGCGCACGATCCAGGAGCCAGGCCAACAGTCCAGGGTTCTCAGCATTCGCCCGTCCCCCGCTGACAACCTTGTGGAGTTCACGGTTCAATTCTGTCAATTTTTGCGAATACTCGCTGAGCAGGGAGGTAAGCACTTCTGTTCGCGCATCAAGGGTCACACCCATCACCTGCCCTCCCATTCGAGCAGTGCGGCTAACATCTCGAAGAGTTGCCGCACGCCCTGGACCTGTTGCTTGTGATCGTACCCTTCGGCGTTCTTCCGGAGGGTCTCACCGGCCGCAGTACGAAAGTTCGAGATTACCAGCGAGAGCGAGACCAGATCATCCCGGAAGGCTTGCTCGCCCTTGGCGGATCGCACCTGTAGTAGCAGCGTTGCGAACTCACCGGAACGGTAGTGGGCCTCCGCCTCAGTCTGTTGAGGATACCACAAATCCTGCTTGGTCACGACGGTCAGCACCCAGAGTTTCCCCTTCGAGGATGTGAGGTACGGGACCAGTCGGCGCAGGATCGCCAACTCCCCTTCCCGGTTGGCTTCAAGGTACTTCGGAAGGAAGGCCGCTTTCTGCCCTCCGGCGAGCGGGTGATCTTTGATACTGCTCTGCGGCAACGCTTCAAACCCGAAGGCCGTCACCAGAATCACACCCCGGTACTTCCCTTCGGCGACCGCCTGTTCGTGGTCGGCCCACGTCGCCCGGCGACGGACGACTTGGCCGGGGGGAACTACCACGCTCACTCTCGGATCGTCCTCCAGAGTGTACTGCTCGACCCCGTAACTCTGATCGTACTCCCACGGATCATCAGTCAACCAGTCGAAGTCGCCGGACAGGATGCGGGCGAGGGTGGTCTTGCCGGCCCCGCCGGGGCCGATGATCAGGATGCCGCGGGGCATTTCCGTCGGCGATGGGTCAGCAGGTTTGGACTTCGGCCAGATCGAGTCGCGGACATCCTTCAACCGCGCCTTGATTTGGTCATAGTTCTTCCACATCCATGCCAGGGCACGCACCGGCCATCCGTCCTCCGACGGGATGTGGGGAATTTCGGGCGTCATGGCCTTCCTCCGTTTGTGCCTGCGATTATGGCCGCTGAAGCCAACTGTTGTCCACATTCTTGCCCACTCTTCGAGAGGTAGACTGTACCTACAATCAGGACACTCCTATCCCCGGAACCCTCCACATGCCGCGTGCCCTCCTCGTCATTGACGTGCAGAACGAGTACTTCACCGGCGCGATGCCGATCACGCACCCGGTCGGGCACCTCGACGCCATCACCGCTGTCATGGACGCGGCGACCGCGGCGAAGGTGCCGACGGTCGTGATCCGCCACGCCCAGCCCGACCCGAAGTCGCCGGTGTTCTGCAAGGGCAGCAAAGAGTGGGAGCTGCACGCCGACATCGCCGCCCGGCCCCACGCGCACCTCGTCGATAAACACCTGCCCGGCAGTTTTACCGGCACCGACCTGGACGAGTGGCTGAAGGCCCGCGGCATCGACACCGTGACCATCAGCGGGTATATGACGCAGGTGTGCTGCGACACGACCGCCCGCCAGGCCATGCACATGGGCTACAAGGTGGAGTTCCTGAACGACGCCACCGGAACGCTGAACGTGACCAACTCGGCCGGCAGCGCGACCGCCGAAGAGCTGCACCGCTCCATCCTGGTCTCGCAACAGATGTTCATCAGCGAAGTGCTCGACTCGGCCGCGTGGCTGAAACGACTGTGACACCCACCCAGACTTTCCGCATTGCCTTCTGGCGGATGTACTTCGCCGCGCTGGTCTACGCCCAGGCCTTCTACACCCCGCTCATTTGGGCGGTGTTGTACCTGCTCACTCCCGGCTCGCCGAAACCGTTCCCGTTCAACGAGTTCGCGACCCTTTACATCTTTGGGTCGCTGCTCCTCGCCCTCGTCCTCATCCCGGCCTTCTGGGTCTACGTCCGTATCCTCGTGGTGCGGGTGTCGGCCGACGGGTTCACCTGCTCGAACGGCTTCGGCAAACTGATGACGGTGCCGTGGGGTGCCATCTCGCGGGTGAAGGCGTTGCACATCCCCGGTTTTCCTTACCTCCTGGTGACGACGGATCGCTCGCGGTTGAAACTGTGGTTGCCCCTCTTCCTCCGCGGCCTGCCTGAGTTCGCGGACAAAGTGGAACAGTTCGCCGGGGCTGATCACCTGCTGTATCAGGCACTCTGGCAGCGGGTCGAAGGAAAATAGAACCGGGAACGCCGTG
>JANNDF010001041.1:0-4293 GCA_031387445.1 Planctomycetia bacterium | reverse complement strand
GGCGCCCTCGGCGCGGGGGGGGGGGGGTGGGTGGGGCGGGCGCGGGGGGGGGGGCGGCCCGCCCCGCGGGGGGCGCGCGCCGACCACTTCATCATTCACCACCGTAGCTCAACTCCCAACTGCACGCCCTGCACCCACAGGTCGCTCTGGCGGAAGAGCGGTTGCGGGCGGAACTGGCCGGACGAAGGCACGCCAGCCGGCGGGTTCGGCACCAGTGTCACGTCCACCGTGCGGTCGATCTGGTCGCCGGGGCGGATGACGTTGTTCCAGTACATGAAGTTGTACCCGGCGTACAGCCGCACCGACGGGTTGAGCATGTACCCCATGTTGATGGTCGCTTCCGGCACCACGCTGAAGCGGTTGTCGGTGAACTGCCCGAGGTTGGGCCCGGTGGCCAGCAGCCCGCCGCGGAACAGTTGCGTCGCCTCGCCCGGCCGCGTGCGCTGTTGGAACCCGTCGATGTCCAGAATCTGGTGGGTGACGCCGAGGGCCACACTCACGCGGGCGTCCACGTCAAACCGCCCGGCCCGCCGGTTCCAGAAGTAGCCGATCTGCCCGCCGTGGAAGCGGTTCCGCACCTCGAACGAGTCCTGCACCACCACCCGCGTGCCGACCGGGTCCGCGGCCTGCGCGCCGCTCGCCGTGAGGAACTCGGTCATCCGCAACCGCTCGCTCAGGTTCACGTGCCGGTAGCCGACGAACCAGCCCCGCCCGCCCTCACAGGTGCGGCAGACGCCGCACTTGTAGTTCAGGTCCGCCCCCCACAGGTACGAGTCCTCCTCCACCTCGAACCGCCCGCTGGACAGCCCCGGTCGGGCGACCACCTCGCCGAACTCGCCGGGCAGCGCGATGACGCCGGGCGGCACCGGGATGTTCGCCGTGTTCGGGGCGAAGAACGGGCGGGTGATCACCGGGAACCGGCTGGAGTCGAAAGCCTCCTTCTGACGGGCGGTGCCCAGGAAGAAGAAGCTGCCGTCCACCCCGACGGGGTCGCACTCGTCGAAGTACCCGCCGGCACGGATTCGCATGCCGTTGCGGTAGCTCGGCCCGAAATCACCCGGCCCGAGCAGGTTTCGCGTGTCCGGGTCACCCAGGAAGCCGAACCCGTTGCCCGAGGCCGACGTGGTGGCCAGCACCGGGATGCGGGAGCGGTTCGTCCACCAGAGCAGGTACTCGGCCTGGACGAAGAACAAGTCCGGCGACGGGCCGTCGAGGACGACCGCGCCGTCGGGGCCGACAGTGCCACGGGACGCCGAGTTCAGGTCGAGGCCGAACAGGTCGCGGAAGTGGAAGTCACGCGACAGGTTGAGCGGCGGCGTGCCGAACGTCCGCCCGCGGGAAGGCGCCACCGCCTCGCCGTTCGTCTGCTTCACACCGGGGTGGGTCGGCAGCAGGTTCGGCGGGCAATCGGGCGGTGTCGGTACGATGCCCGACCCGAGGCTCGGCGGGAGGTTAGGCGGTGCGTGCGTTGTCGGCGTCGGCGGCGGCGGCGCCACTGGCCGCGGCGGGGGCAACGTCTCGCCAAGCGGTTTGGGTAAAGTCTTCGGCGGATCACCCGGCTTGGGCGGATCGGCCGCGGTCGGGATCGGGGTGATCGGCGGCAGCACGGATGGCGCCAGGTCCCGCGGTGTCACCAGCGGCGCGTCAGCCGCCGGCGTTGCGGCGATCGGGCGGAAGACCGGATCGGCGGCAACCGGAGCGGGCACAAGTGCCGGCGGTTGCGGTTGAAAGTCCACCGGATACCGCATGGCCGGCCGCCAACTGGACGACTCTGCGGGGGCCACCGGCTGAGGCGTCACCGCCGGCACCGGCACGGCGGATATCGGCGGTGGCGTGGCCGGGGCCGCGCCGGCCGGCTTCCAACTGGCATCGTCGGCACGAGCGGAGGCGACCAACCCCAGGGCCGAAACCAGCAACATTGCCCGGACACGCTTCATCCGCCGCCCTCCCGTTGGCCACCCGCAACTCGGTTCACCCGGAGTCATGGGTTCCCTTGGTTAGTTCGGCGGGTTGACAGTACCACCCGCACCTTTTCCGCCGTCTGTGCCACCGGAATTGCCGGACGTGTCCGCCCACCCGCTTGCCCGAATCGGCTAAAATGTCTCACCTCTCCAGGAGTCCAGCATGCTGCAAGTCACCCGCGTTTCCGCCTCCGGCCACGACCTGACCCGGCCGACCACCGCCCAACTCACCGAGCTTGCCAAGTCGTTGTCGCCGGAAGAACGGCGTGTGCTCCTGCACCAGGGCACGGAACCGGCGTTTTGCGGCGGGCTGCTGAAGGAGAAAACGGCGGGGGTATACCACTGCCGGCTGTGTGCGCTACCGCTGTTCCGGTCGGTGGCGAAGTTCGAGAGCGGCACCGGCTGGCCGAGCTTCTTTGCCCCGTTCGACCCGGAGCACGTGGCCGAGATCACCGACAAGAGCCACGGCATGGTGCGGGTGGAAATCCGCTGCGGGAAGTGCGACAGCCACCTCGGGCACGTGTTCCCCGACGGCCCACCGCCGACCGGCCAGCGCTACTGCCTGAACTCGGCGGCACTGAAGTTCGAGGCCGCTTCGTAGTAAGTGGCATGGCGGTCAAGTCGGCAACGCGATCCGAACCTGGGCCTGTTAGCCCGACGCGCGAGCGAGGAGGCAGCCGCGGTTGCCAGAGATCGGGAGGTGATGGGCCACGGTTCGCTCACTGCTTCTCGGGCAGGCAGTTGGCCCCTCGCTCGCGCGTCGGGCTAACACGTGGCCGAACTGCCCGGACACAATTCACGCGGCCGAGGCCGTGTGCAGCAGTGGGTTTGGCTTCCTACGCCTCCCCGTTGATGGGCAACTCGGAGAACTCCTCCGCTTCGGGATCGTATAGCAGGTGGAAGTACGACTCGCCCCCGCCAAACGCGAACAGCAGCCGCGTCCGCCACTTGAAAGGGTGACGGGCCGTGAAGCAATTGAAGTACAGATAGCGACGACCGCGCCGCGACACGCCGAAGTATTGGCGAGCGTAGTAGTCGAGCCTTGCCGCGATACGCTGGCCCGCCCCCGGTCTCAGGTGCGTGGGGCAACGGATGGGAATGGCCGTGGTCAGGTACACTTGCAACCGGTGCTCGGCCTGCTCGACGTCTTCCGGGGTAGGCGTCCACGTCACGCCATCAGTGAGGAACCAGGGAACCTGGGTCGCCGGGAAGATAACCCCCTCGCGACCGGGTACAGGGATTGGGATGACCTCTTCCACCCCTCGCCTCCGTCGCTGATCTTGGTGTTACGCTCGCCCCGCACGACGCCGTAGCGTGTGCCTACCCGCCCCAAATCAGGAAAGTTACAGCAGCCCATAGTTCGCCAGCGTGTGCCGCACTTTGGCTTCGCCGGCGGCGTCCATCGCGCACATGGGCAGCCGCAGTTCGCCGCTGTCGCGGCCGAGCAGCTTGAGCGCCGTCTTCACCGGAATCGGGTTGGTGGCCACGCTCAGCATGTCACGGCAGAGGGGGAACAGCTTGCGGTGCCACTTCAAGGCATCCGCGAAGTTGCCCTCGCCCGCCGCCTTCACCAGCGCCAACATGTCTTTGGGCACAATGTTCCCGACCACGCTCACCACCCCGCGGCCGCCGATGCTCATGAGCGGCAGCGTCAGGCTGTCGTCGCCGCTCAACAGCGTCAGATCGCACAACGCCGCGATGCTCGACGCCTGATCGAGCGACCCCGTCGCCTCCTTCACGGCCACGATGGTGGGGTACTTGTCGGCCATCCGGGCCAGCGTCTCGGGGGCGATGTTCGAGGCGGTGCGGCCGGGAATGTTGTAGATCACCTGCGGCAGGTCGCAGGCGTCGGCAATGGCCCCGAAGTGGCGGTAGTACCCCTCCTGCGTCGGCTTGTTGTAGTACGGGCCGACTTGCAACGTGCCGGTCGCCCCGGCCTTCTTCGCCGCCTTCGTCATGCGGATCGCTTCGGCCGTGTTGTTCGACCCGGTGCCGGCCATGATCTTGATCCGCCCGGCCGCCCGGTCGCACACGAACGCCACCACCCGCTCGTTCTCGTCGTGCGTGAGAGTGGGGCTTTCGCCGGTGGTGCCGCACGGGGCGAGGGTGTTCGTCCCTTCGCCGACGTGCCAGTCCACCAGTTTGCCCAGCGCGTCCCAGTCGATGTCGCCGCTCTTGAACGGGGTGACGATGGCGACGGTGACGCCGGCGAACAGTTCGCCACGGGTCTTCGACATGACGGCCTCGGAGCTGGGTTCAGGAGCCAGCAATCAGGTTAGCGATCCGTGTGAGCGCCGCAACCCGCCCGTTAGCCCGACGCGCGAGCGAGGGG
>JANNDF010001024.1:0-2092 GCA_031387445.1 Planctomycetia bacterium | reverse complement strand
GCCCTCGCTTCGCTCGGTGCGGCGACCTCTCCCCCGCTCCGCAGGGGAGAGGTGGGGGGTGGCTGGTTCCATGGCAGGGGGATGGGAGGGGCCAACCCACCAACTCGGAAACCGTGATCTGCCCCTCGCTCGCGCGTCGGGCTAACTTTGGGGGCACGGATGCTCGACACCTTGAACCGCCATTTCGTGCAGCCGCTGATCGCGGCCAAGCGGCGGAGCCGCCACCTGCGGAACTATCGGTTCCTCAGCCAGACGCAGTTCGACTCGCCCGACGTGGTGCGGGCGCGTCAGCTTTCCATGCTGAAGGTTCAACTCCGACACGCCTACGCCACCGTGCCGTTCTACCACCGCACCTGGGCCGCCGCCGGTGTTCACCCGGACGATGTGAAGTCGCTCGACGACTTCAGCCACTTTCCCGTTGTCACGAAGACCGACATCCGCAAGCACGCCGCGGAGATGCTATCCGAAGCGTACCGCGGGGCGAAGCTCCGCACCAAGACCACCAGCGGCAGCACCGGCGTGCCGCTCGTCATCAAGCTCGACGAACGCGGCGCTCAGTGGAAGGCGGGGTGCGTACTGCGGGCCGACGAGTGGAGCGGGTGGCGGCTCGGTCAGCGGGTGGCGAAGGTGTGGGGCAACCCGGAGTACCGGCACTTCGGGATGAAAGGCCGGATCACGAATCATTTCGTTGATCGGGCGATCTACCTCGACACCATCAACCTGACCGAAGGCCGCATCCGCGAGTTCGTGGCGGCGGTGCGGCGGCACCGGCCGGGGCTGGTGTTCGGGCACGCCCACTCGCTGTACATGCTGGCGTGCGTGCTGAACAAGTCGGGCATCTCGGACATACGCCCGAACGGCATCATCTCCACCGCCATGCCGCTGCACGACTACCAGCGGAAGGCGATTGAGACCGCCCTCGGCACGCCCGTGACCAACCGCTACGGGTGCGAGGAGGTGAGCCTGATCGCCTGCCAGTGCGAGCGGCACCAGGGGCTGCACGTCGCGGCGGAGAGCGTGTATGTCGAAGTGGCGAGCGGCGGCCGTGAGGCCGCTGATTCGGGTGGGAATCAGGGGGCTGACGCCCCCCGCTCGCCCAGAACGGGGCCACTCCTCGTGACCGACCTCGTCAACTTCGCCATGCCGCTGATCCGCTACCAGATCGGCGACGTGGCCACGCTGAGCGATTCACAGTGCCCGTGCGGTCGCGGGCTGCCGGTGCTGGAGAAGGTGGAAGGCCGCGATGCCGATTACGTCGTGACGCCGACCGGGTCGCTCATCAGCGGCATCTCGCTGACCGAGAACTTTGCCGTGCTCATCAAGGGTGCGGCCCAGGTGCAGATCATTCAGGAGACGGTGACGCACCTCCGCGTGCGGATGGTCCGCGATCCGATTTGGGATGCCGAGAGCGAGCGCCAGATCCGCGAGTTGGTGCTGAAGACGTTCGGCCCGACGATGACCTACGACCTGGAGTTCGTGGACCTGATCCCGCAGGAGCCGAGCGGCAAGTACCGCTTCTGTGTGTCGAAGGTGGCGGCGGAGTTCATGCGGGGGTTGAGCGCATGACGACCCCCACCGTGTCCGTCTAGATGGCGGCGAAGAACTACGCCCGATTCATCGACGAGTCCGTCGAGTCCGTCGACGCGCAGACGTTCGCCGACTGGGAACTGATCGTCGTCGATGACGGCAGTACGGATGACACCGAAGCCGTCGTCCGCCCGCACCTCATCGACCGCCGCGTCCGCTACGTCCGCTCGGATGCGCTCGGCCAGTCGCGGGCGAAGAACCTCGGCCTCGGCCTGACCGCCGGCGCGTTCGTGGCCTTCCTCGATGCCGACGACGCTTGGCTGCCGACGAAACTGGAGCGGCAGGTGGCGGTGTTCCGCGCGACCCCGGCCGTCGGCGTTTGCTTCTCCGGCCGGCGGATCATCGACGAGGCGGGGAACGAACTGCCCGCCACCTGCGCCCCCGCCGCCGACCAACGGGGCGACGTGTTACGGGCCATCTTCGGCAAGAACTTCGTCTGCTTTTCGTCGGTGATGGTCCGCCGGAGCGTCTTCGATCACGTCGGCGGGTTCGACCGCGACCTCGA
>JANNDF010001018.1:0-1161 GCA_031387445.1 Planctomycetia bacterium | reverse complement strand
GGCCGCGGGTGCGCGGGGATGGTCGCACGCACCCGCGGCCCGTGCGGGCCGGGTTCGCCATCACGTCACCACTTGTAGCCGAGTGCCGTCATCTGCTTCCGCACGCTCTCGGACCACGGGTAGGCGACGGGCGGGCGGATGCGCTTGGGCGGGTTGAACGACTTGCCTTCCGCGTCCAGGATTTCGGCGCCCGGCTGGGTGGTGACTTCGCCGAGACCTCGCGGCCAGCCGGCGATCTTGTACGGGCCGGTGGCCGGGTCCGCCCGACCGTCGGCCGCCAGGGTGAGCATGTACTGGCCCGGTGCGAGCGGGGCGTTGGCCGGCGTGGTGGCCTCGGGCAGGTTCGTGACGCTGATCGTCGTTTTCGGCTCCGGGCCGACCGGTGTGGCGCGGTCGGGAGCGAGACGGTGGACCACCACGGCCGTGTTCGCGGGTTTGCCGTCGGTCGTCGTCACCTCGACCACCAGCACGCACTCCGCCACGACGAGTTGCGAGCGGGACACGAGGTCCGGCGGGTTCAGCCGGTGAATGACGACCGCGTACCCGAGGTACGCGATCCAGCCGACGAACGCCGCCGCGGCGACGATGAGGAACCATTTCTTGCCGGTCATCTCTTCCCCTGCCTGGACTGCCGGCCGGTGGCGATGGTCAACTCGAACCCGTCGGCGAGCACCTTTTCCACGTCGAACAGGTCGTGGAAGTCGGCCGGGTCGTCGCGATCCGACTGGCTCAGTTTGCCGCCCTTGATCAGGTTGAACACCAGTTGGCCGATGTCGTCGGTGGTGCGGATGCCCCACTGCCGGAACACCACCCCGGCCATCAGTCCGAACTCGCACACGGCCATCTCGCACGTGCCGCGGGCCAGTTCCTCCCCGCACACGTGGTAGTCGGTCTCCGGCGGGTCGTCCTCGTGCGGCTCGCGGCCGAGCATCTCCTGGGTGAAGGCGACGGCGTCGCACACGAACTCGTAGGCCTCGACCGGGTACCGCGGGTCGGTTCGCACCAGGTCGTAAAGGGCGTGGTCCACGGGCAGGTCCCCTTCCGGGCAAACGGCGCAGGAGCGAAGGCACTCCCCGCCGGGGGTTTTCACATCACGGGCGAGCCGAGGTCCGTGAGGACCCGGTTCGAACTGCAACCCGGTCCTCACGGACCTCGGCTCGC